>JBGAJT010000052.1:0-14948 GCA_044224785.1 Candidatus Nanopelagicales bacterium
GTGCGCGGACGGCGGCTGCTCGCCCTCGCCGACGTGGTCGTCGTCGACCGCCTCGCGCCGCACGGCGTGCTCGAGCACCTCGCGGCCGACGTCGAGGTGATCGACTGCGGCAAGACGCCGGGTCACCACGTCCTCACCCAGGATCAGATCAACGAGGTGATCGTCGACCGCGCGCTGCGCGGCCTGGATGTCGTGCGGCTCAAGGGCGGGGACCCGTTCGTCCTCGGTCGGGGCGGCGAGGAGGCCCTCGCCTGCCACGCGGCGGGCGTCCCTGTCGACGTCGTCCCCGGCGTGACCTCGGCCGTGTCGGTGCCCGCGGCGGCCGGCATCCCGGTCACGCACCGCGGCGTCACGTCGTCGTTCGCGCTCGTGTCCGCGCACGACGGCACGGCGGCGATCGAGCGCGCGGCGCACGAGCACGCGCCGACGACCACGCTCGTGCTGCTCATGGGCGTGCGCCTGCTGCGCGATGCTGCCGCGGCGCTGGTCGCCGCAGGGCGCGCGGCGACGACGCCGGTCGCGATCGTGGAGAAGGGCTGGACGCCGCGGCAGCGCACCACGGTCGGCACGCTGGACGACATCGCCGACCTCGCCGAGGCGCGCGCGGTCGAGTCTCCTGCGGTCGTCGTCGTGGGTGACGTCGTCGCCCTGCGCGGCTCGCTCGGCGCCTTCTCGCCGGAGCTCCCGTGACGCGGGCGGTGCTGCTGGCGCACGGCTCCCCCGACCCCCGGTCCGCACTCGCGGTGCGCGCTGCTGCCGACGCCGTGGCCGGGCGCACCGGTGGCGACGTGACGACGGCGTACCTCGACCACGAGGAGCCGCGACTCGTCGACGCCGTGCGCGATGACGACGCCGTCGTCCTCCCGCTGCTGCTGTCGACGGCGTACCACGCGAAGGTCGACGTCCCCGCCGCCGTCGCGCCGCTCGGCAGACGGGTGCGGCTGCTCGCACCGCTCGGCCATCCGACGGCGGTGCTCGACGACCGCCTGCGCCGCGCGACCGCTCCGGTCGTGGTCGTGGCTGCGGGCACCCGCGACGAGTCGGAGCGCGCGGCGTTCGCCGACGCCATCGCGGCGAGCGCCTGGCGCACCGGCGTCCGCGCCGTCGCGGCGTACGTGACCGGGCCGGGTCCGCGCGTGGCCGACGTCGCGGCGCCGGGAGCGGCGAGCGTCGTGCCGTGGCTGCTGGCTCCGGGCCGGCTGCTGGACGCGGTGGTCGCCTCGGCGGACGGCCTGGAGGTGGTCGGTGGACCGCTGCTCGACGAACCGCTCCTCCTCGACGAGGTGGCCGAGAGGCTGACCTGAGGTCGGTCCCACATCCTGGGACGCGGACGGCCCAGCGCTCCGGCTTTGCCGGACGTTGACCACCGTCTCAGCGTCCGCACAGGATCGGCATAGGACCACTACACCGGCCGCTGCCACAGTCGACGACGAACCTGCCCCCGAGGTTGCGGAGCCCCCGTGCGCCACCACTGGACGTCCGACCACCGCGACGCGCTGCTCACGCGCGTCAGCGTCATCACCGCCGGCGTCGCCGCCGCGAGCGCGGTGGGTGCCGTGGCGCTCGGCGCGGGTCTGCAGGCGGGCACGTCGTACGCGGCCGCCAAGAAGACCACCAAGACCCCCGCCACCGAACCCGCCCCTGCGGCACAGCCCGAGGACCAGGCGCAGGCGCAGCCCGAGGACGACGCGCAGCCGGACGCATCGGCGTCGTCGGACAGCCCCACGACCTCCGGTGGCGGCACCGGCGCGCAGGCCACCACCCCGCTGACGCCGCAGCAGATCCACCTCGTCGTCTACAACGCGACGTCGACGCGCGGCGTGGCCTCGGCCGCCGCGAAGATCCTGCGCCAGGAGGGGTTCCACGTCGACACGGTCGCCACCAACCCCGGCGGCGCGCAGCGCACCAGCGCGATCCTCTACTCCGCGACCACCGCTGGTGGCGTGCGTGCCGTCAGCAAGGCGACGGGCATCCAGGTCAAGGCGAGCGCCGACACCGGCGCCACCGTCGTGCTGGTGCTCGGCCGAGACTGGGTCGCCGCGACGACGGGCACCGCGTGGGCCCCGCCGCAGGCCGCACCGCAGCAGCCGAAGCAGAGCTCGGGCGGCGGTGGCGGCAGCAGCAACGGCGGCGGCACGACCTCCGGCGGCTCCTGACCCCTCGACGTCCTACGACGTCCTACGACGTCCTACGTCTCGGCTCGTCCGCTCCTCGCGTCGCCGCGCTCGCAAGCGGCGCGCTGACCTTCGCCCGGATCTCCCTGACCCGCAAGCGATCCCGGGCCTTCGGTCACACGTGGGCCGAGGACTCGTGCAGGAGCCGCGCGATCGCATCGTCGTCGGCGGTCGCGAAGAAGCCGCCGATCACGTCCTGCACCTCGTCCCACGACCGCGCCGCGAACAGCACCGGCTGGTAGTGCGTGATGTCGTAGGTCTGCGTGCCCATCCGGGCCAGGTCGAGCGGGCGCAGGTCGGCGTCGGGGAACTCCTGGATCTCGCCGTACGACGAGAGCAGCCCCGCGCCGTAGGCCTTCGGTCCGTCGGGCTCGTGCACGACGCCGAACTCCAGCGAGAACCAGAACACCTTCGACACGAACTCGAGCGCCTCGGCCGACTCGACCCGGCGGGCGGCGCGGCCGGCCTCGACGTAGAGCGCCGCATAGGCCGGCTCGGCGAGCGTGATGGCGTGGCCGATGACCTCGTGGACGACGTCGGGCTCGGGCGTGTAGAGCGGCACCGAGTGATGGCGGATGTACTGCGTCGACCAGAAGGCGCGGTCGGCCAGCGAGCCGTAGAACTCGCGCAGCGGCACGAGCCCGGCCGCCGGGCGGTACTCGAAGCCCGACAGCGGTGCCAGCGCCGCGGTCACCTCGTCGAGCTGCGGGATGCGGTCGAGCGGGAGGTCGAGGGCGGCGCGGCCCTCGCGCGCCGCGCGGCAGGCCAGCCGCTCGTGCTGCACGGCGAGCTCGGCGCTGACCACGCGCCAGACCTCGTGCTCCTCGTCCGTGTACGGCGCCACCGGGCACGGATCGCCGGCGGTCCAGTCGAGCGCGAGCGCGGCGATCGTGTTGCGGCGCTCGCGGTAGGCCGCGTCGGCGAAGCCGGGGTGGTCCTCGGCGAGGTGGACGGTGACCTCGCCGTCGTCGGCGGTCACCACGGGTGCGTAGAGCTGCCCCTCCTGGAACATGTCGGCCAGCGTGAGGGTCCCCTGACTTCTGCTCAACCGGACGCCGACACGTTGGTCATCCTGCACAGTCGATGGCCAGACGACTGACGATCTGCCCAGTCGACGCTGCCCTGGACCGCGAGATGTGGAACGTCGGCCGGGTACTGCCTCACGTGGTTCGACGTCTCGGCGCGCCTGCCCGCCGCTAGCGTGCGCGGCATGACGGAGGGCTACTCGGGGACGCCGCTGCCGCGCAAGCTCGGCATCAGGCCCGGCGACCGCGTGCTCCTCGACGGCGCCCCCGAGGGCTTCGAGGACACCCACCTCGCCCCGCTGCCCGACGGGGTCGTCGTTCACCGGCGGGCCGGGAGGGCGCCGTCCGACGTCGTGGTCGCGTTCCGCCGCGACGCCGCCACCCTCGACAAGCACCTCCCCCGCGACATCGACCGGACGCTGCCGCCGGCCGGACGGCTCTGGCTGGCCTGGCCGAAGAAGGCGAGCGGCGTGCCGACCGACCTGTCCGACGGCGTCGTGCGCAGCGCCGGCCTCGACGCCGGCGTCGTCGACACCAAGGTCTGCGCGATCGACGCGACCTGGAGCGGCCTGATGTTCGTCCGCCGCCTCAAGGACCGGTGACGACCCCGCCCTACCGCGCCCTCTTCTCCTGAGCCCGCAACGTGTGCAGGAACGCGTCGTAGGGAGCGCGTTCCTGCTACCGCTACGACGTGAGGCCGAGGGCGGCCAGCGCCCACGCGTAGACCTCGGCCTCGTAGTCGAGCTCGGCGACGCGGCCCGACGGTCCGCCGTGGGCGCCCGCACCGGTCTCGGCGCGGAACAGCACCGTGCGCGGCGAGACCGGCGACGACGGGTCGTCGCCCGCGCCCAGTGCCGGGTCGGTGGCGCGCAGCCGCGCGACCCAGCGGGCGGGCTCGCGCACCAGGACGCGGACGTCGTGCACGGCACCGGTCGCCAGCAGCGGCGGGCGGTCGGCGGCGTCGGGGAGGTTGAGCATCGGCGACCACGACGACAGCCAGCCCAGCTGCTCGGGGATGCGCGGGTCGCCCCACTCCAGCCACTCCTGCGCGGTGAGCGGCAGGGTGTCGTCGAGCATCGTGGTGACGGCGTCGACGAAGGGAACCTCGGCCACGACGCCGGCGAACAGGTGCGGCGCACGACCGTAGAGGGCGCCCTGCAGCAGACCGCCGGCCGACAGGCCGCGTGTGACGATCGACGAGACGACGCCGTCGAGCAGGGCCTCGGCGACGGCCGCCTGGTCGTCGAACGTGTTCGCCTTCGACGCGAGGTGGCCGTCGAGCCACCAGCGGCGACCCATCTCGCCGCCGCCGCGCGGGTGGCCGACGGCGAACACGACGCCGCGGTCGAGCAGCGACGGGACCGAGCGCCACCAGTCGATGCCCCAGTCCGGGTCGCAGCTGGCCTCGTACGAGCCGTAGCCGTAGAGCAGGCAGGGCGCGGTGCCGTCGAGCGGGGTGCCCTGGTGCCGGACGAGGATCACGGGCACCTGCGCACCGTCGGGCCGGGCCACGAGCCGGCGCTCGCACACGTAGGAGTCGAGGTCGACGCCGACGACCTCGCGACGGTGCACCTCGGTGCGCACTCCGTCGAAGGACACGGCGTAGGTCACCGCAGGGCGCACGAAGTCCTCGAGCTCGACCAGGACCGTCTCCGCGTCCCACTCCACGTTGACGCCGAGGCGCGCCATGCCGCCGGCGACGTCGGACGCCACCTCGAACGCGTCGCCCTCGCGGGGCAGGAACCGCAGCTTCTGCGCGCCGTCGTGCCGCACCGTTAGGACGAGCCCGCGCGCGAACGCCTCGACGTCGAGCACGCGCACCGCAGGGTCCTCGTCGAGGTACGCCGCCCACGACGTCGGATCGGCCGGGAACGCTTGCGCCACACGGAACTCCGGCGCTCCGAGGTCGGTGAGCACGAGCAGCCAGTCGCCGCCGTCGACGCCGTACCCGGGGGCGTGCTCGACGTGGTACTCGACGTCGACCTGGCGCGGACGCAGCACCGCCGGCGGCGCCGACAGGTCCTCGAGGTCGATCAGCGCCACCTCGGTGAAGCCGCGGCCGAGCAGCGTCGCCACGGCGTAGCGGCCGGACCGCGTCGAGCCGAGGTCGTACTCCATCCGCTCGTCGAGGTCCTCGAGCAGCAGCCGGTCCTCGGACACCGGCGTGCCGAGCACGTGGACCCAGACCTGGTAGGGCCGCATCGCGTGGTCGCACCGCACGTAGAGGAACGCGGAGGAGTCCGCCGACCAGGCGCCGCCGTAGTAGGTCTCGGGGATCACCTCGTCGAGGTCGGCGCCGGAGTCCAGGGCGCGGAAGCGCAGCGTGTAGAGCTCGTCGCCCTCGAGGTCGACCGACCACGCGAGCCACCTGCCGTCGGGGCTCGCCTCGAGCTGGCCGTCGCGCGTGTAGGTCGAACCGCTCCCGTCGTGCACGGCCTGCAGGTCGACGAGCACGACCTCGTCGCCGCCGTCGACGGGGCGGCGCAGCAGCCGGTCGTACTCGGTGCCGGGCAGCGTCTCGCGCCGGTAGACGAACCCGCCCTGGCGCCACGGGGCGCTCGACTCCTGCGCCGGCAGCCGCCCGGTCATCTCCGCGGCGAGGCGAGCACGCAGCCCGGCGAGGGGCGCGGTCCGGGCGTCGTAGTAGGCCCGCTCGGCGTCGAGCAGGGCCAGGGTCTCGGGCACCTCGGGGTCGGCGATCCAGGCGTAGGGGTCGCCGGTGGCGTCGGGCCGGACAGGAGCAACAGGGGGCAGGACCATGCCCGGACCGTAATTCATCCGGCCATCCGGCGTCATGACCGGACACACCGGGAACAAATCGGTCACAAGACTCCCGTTTCGCCCACCGATGGGGTAGGAACGCCGCAACGCCGATCCGGTCCCCCCGACCGGACGAGGCTGGGTGGTGGGCCCGGTCCCCGGCGATACGGAGGGGTTCCATGCGCACGCTGTCCCGTTCGGCACGTCTCACGGTCGGGGCCGCCGCGGTCGCCCTGGCGCTCGGCCTGGGGGTGACCGTCTCCGCCGCAGCCAGCAGCAGCGCGAGCTCGAGCCCCTCGGCGAAGAAGACGGTCTTCACCGTCGGCATCACCCAGGACATCGACTCGGCCAACCCGTTCACGGGCATCGTCGCCGAGGCGTACGAGATCTTCCAGATGGAGTACCCGACCCTCACCGAGTACTCGGCGAAGGACTTCTCCATCACGCCCGGCCTCGCCGAGTCGTGGCAGGAGTCGGCCGACCACACGACCTGGACCTACAAGATCCGGTCCGGCCTGAAGTGGTCCGACGGCCAGCCGATGACGGCGAAGGACGCGGCGTACACCTTCAACCGCATCCTCAAGGGCGAGTACGAGAAGACCAACTTCGGCTCGTACGTCGAGAACATCACCAAGGCCGAGGCCACCGACGACACGACGCTGGTGCTCACGGTGTCGAAGCCGACGCCGATCATGACCAAGCTGATGGTCTACATCCTCCCCCAGCACATCTGGGAGAAGATCGACGAGAAGGCCGTCACCTCGTACAAGAACGAGGGCACGCCCGAGTCGCCGACCGTCGGCTCCGGCCCGTACGTCATGGTCGAGCGCAAGGTCGGCCAGTTCATCCGCATGCAGGCGAACCCGGACTTCTACCGCGGCAAGCCCGCGGTCGACGAGGTCGTCTTCAAGATCTACTCCAACGCCGACGCCCTCGGCCAGGCGCTGAAGAAGGGCGAGGTCGACTTCGCCGACTCCATCGAGTCGAACGTCTTCAAGAGCCTGCAGAACCAGCCCGGCATCAAGACCGTCGACGCCGTCTACTCCGGGTTCGACGAGCTCGCGTTCAACACCGGCGCGGCTCTCGACGACGGCACCCCGATCGGCGACGGCAACCCGCTGCTCAAGGACAAGGCGCTGCGCCAGGCGCTCGGCTGGGCCATCGACCGCCAGGCGCTCGTCGACAAGGTCCTCGGCGGCGGCGGCTCGCCGGGCTCGACGATCATCCCGCCGCTCTACTCGGCGCTGCACCTCAAGCCGGCCAACGAGGTCACCTACGACCCCGAGAAGGCCAAGACGCTGCTCGACGCCGCGGGCTACAAGGCCGGCGCCGACGGCATCCGCGCCGACGCCAAGGGCAACAAGCTCTCGTTCCGCCTCTTCGCGCGCAGCGACTCCGACACGTCGCAGAAGTCGGTGCAGTTCATCAAGAGCTACCTCGCCGCCGTCGGCGTCGAGACCAACGTCAAGGTCGTGTCGTCCGACGCGCTCACCGAGATCATCGGCCAGGGCAAGTTCGACATGTTCGAGTGGGGCTGGGTCGTCGAGCCCGACCCGAACTACCAGCTCTCGACCTTCACCTGCGCCAACCGGTCCTACAAGGACGGCGGCCAGATCCTGGCGAACCTGTCCGACTCGTTCTACTGCAACCCCGCGTACGACGAGCTCTACACCAAGCAGGGCGGCCAGACCGACGAGGCCCAGCGCTGGGAGACCGTCAAGCAGATGCAGCAGATGCTGTACGACGACGCGCCGTACATCATCACGTACTACTACAACAACCCCGAGGCCTACCGGTCCGACCGGTTCACCGGCTTCGTCCCGCAGCCCGATCCGAACGGCTCGCTGCTGTTCCAGTACGGCACGTGGAGCTACGAGAACCTCAAGCCGGTCTCGGCGGACTCGGGCTCGGGCAGCAGCTCGTCCTCGAGCAGCACGGCGCTGTACATCTTCGCGGCGATCGCGGCCCTCGTGATCATCGCGATCGTCGTGATCGTCCTCAGCCGGCGCAACCGGACGGCCGCGGACCTCGACGACCGCGAGTAGCCGATGGCCCTCCTGACCGAGGTCGACGCCCGGCCCGGCGCTCCCAAGCGCCGGGCCGGGTCGTCGCTCTCCCCCACGACCCGCTACGTCCTGTCGCGCGTGGGTGCAGCGATCGGCACCCTCGTCTTCGTCGTGATCTTCAACTTCTTCCTCTTCCGGGTCATGCCTGGTGACCCGGTGGCGCTCTACACCCGCGGACGCAACGTCGACCCCGACGCCATCCGCCGCCTGACCGCCCGCCTGCACGCCCCGCTCTGGGAGCAGTTCCAGGACTACATCCGCAACCCGTTCAGCGGGAACGGTCCGTCGGTGAAGTACAGCGCACCGGTGTGGGACGTGATCGAGCCGCGCCTCTACCCGACGCTCCTGCTCGTCGGCTCGGCGACCGTCCTCGCGTCGCTCATCGGCGTCTGGCTCGGGATCCGCAGCGGCTGGAACCGCGGCAGCCGCTTCGACAAGGGCAGCACGAGCACGACGCTCGTCCTCTACTCCATGCCGGAGTTCTGGTTCGGCATGATCGTGCTGATCGTCTTCGCCGTCGGCGTCGGTCCGTTCCCGGGCATCTTCCCGACGGGCGGCCTGTCGACCCCCGGCGTCGACACGTCGAGCCCGGCCGGCTGGCTCGACGTCGCCTGGCACCTCACGCTGCCGGTCTTCACCCTCACCGTGATCTACCTCGCCGAGTACTCGCTGATCATGCGCGCGTCGGTCATCGAGGAGCGCAGCCAGGACTACGTGACGACCGCGCGTGCGAAGGGCCTCATGGACTCGATGGTCCGCCGTCGCCACGCCGTGCCCAACGCGACCCTGCCGACGATGACGCTGGTGTTCCTCAACCTCGGCTTCGTGGTCGGCGGCGCGATCACCATCGAGTACGTCTTCTCCATCAACGGCCTCGGCTCGCTGACGGTCGACGCGCTCAAGGGCCCCGACGTCCCGCTGCTGCAGGCGCTGTTCCTGCTGTTCTCCGCGGCGGTCATCCTCGCCAACCTCGTCGCCGACCTGCTCTACGGCTACTTCGACCCGCGGGTGCGCACGTGAGCGCCCCGGTCGAGGAGCGCCCCGGCGGCGACGTCCCCGAGATCCCCGCTCCGCCGCAGCTGTCGGCCCGCGCGATCGTCCGCGCCCGTCGTCGTGCGGCGTTCACGAAGTTCACCGGCGCCTTCCGTCACGAGCGCGCCGGCATGATCGGCCTCGGCATCCTCATCTTCTTCGTGCTGATGGCGCTGCTGGCCCCGGTCTTCTTCCCGAAGACGCTGCTCGACGTCACGCAGGCGACCGGTCAGCCGTTCTCGCCGCCGTCGCTGCAGTTCCCGCTCGGCACCGACGACTCCGGGCGCAGCGTCCTCGCGCTCGTCGTCTGGGGCGCGCGGATCTCGCTGCTCGTCGGCTTCGCCGCCACGATCCTGTCGATGTTCATCGGGACGTCGGTCGGCATCGTGTCGGGGCACTTCCGCGGGTTCACCGGCGGCACGCTCGACCGCGTCACCGACTGGTTCCTGGTCATCCCCTACCTGCCGCTCGCGATCGTGCTCGCGACGATCCTCGGCAGGTCGTTGTTCGTCATCATCGTCGTCATCGGCGTGACGTCGTGGCCCGGCACCGCGCGCATCATCCGGTCGCAGACGCTGTCGGTGACGGCGCGCCCCTACCTCGAGCGGTCCCGGGCTCTGGGCGCGGGCAACCTGCACCAGATGACCCGGCACGTGCTGCCCAACGTCATGCCGCTGGTGCTCGCGAACACCACGCTCGCGGTGTCGATCTCGATCCTGTCGGAGACGACGCTGTCATTCCTCGGGCTCGGCGACCCGACCGCGGTCTCGTGGGGCTCGATCCTCGAGCAGGGCTTCTCGTCGGGCGCCATCTCGCAGGGCGCCTGGTGGTACCTCGGCTCCCCCGGCGTGTGCGTCGTGCTGGTAGTTCTTGCGTTCAACCTCATCGGGCGGGCGATCGAGTCCATCCTCGACCCGAGGGAGGCGACCGCCTGATGGCACTGCTCGAGTTCGACGACGTCCACGTCACCTACCGCGCGCGCGGCACCGAGGTGCCTGCCGTCCGCGGCGTCACGCTGTCGGTCGACGCCGGCGAGGTGCTCGGCATCGCCGGCGAGTCCGGCTGCGGCAAGACCACCCTCACGAGCACCGTGCTGCGCATGCAGCCGGCGAGCGCCAAGGTCACCGGCGAGGTCCGCCTCGACGGGGCCAACGTGCTCGACCTGTCGTGGGGCAAGGTCCGCGCGCTGCGCTGGGCGCAGGCCTCGGTCGTGTTCCAGGGCGCGATGCACGCGCTGAACCCGGTGCAGCGCATCGGCGACCAGCTCGCCGAGCCGATCCTGCTCCACGACCCGAAGGCCACCCCGAAGTCGGCTGCCGCCCGGGTCGGCGAGCTGCTCGAGCAGGTGGGCCTCCCCGCGCGGCGCGCGAAGAACTACCCGCACCAGCTCTCCGGCGGGCAGAAGCAGCGCGTCATGATCGCGATGGCGCTGGCGTGCGGACCACGGCTGATCGTGGCCGACGAGCCCACGACCGCGCTCGACGTCATGGTCCAGGCGCAGGTGCTCGACGTCATCTCCGAGCTGGTGAAGGACCTCGGCGTCGGCATGGTGTTCATCAGCCACGACCTGTCGGTGCTCTCCAGCACGTGCGACCGCATCGCGGTGATGTACGCCGGACGCATCGTGGAGGAAGGCCCGGCCAACGAGGTCTTCGACCACCCGAAGCACCCGTACGCCGCAGCTCTCGCCGGCGCGTTCCCGCGCATCGGCGACACCCGGTTCCGCTACGCGCCCGCCGGGCTCCCGGGCGACCCGCCGTTCCCGGGCGACCTGCCCGAGGGCTGCACCTTCCACCCGCGGTGCCCGATGGCCGTCGAGTCGTGCAGCACGGGGCCGGAGCCCGACCTGCTCGCGCTCGGCGACCGGCGTACCGCGTGCTTCCTCCTCCACGAGCAGGTGACGACGTGACCGCGGCCGAGCAGGAGACGCCGTCCGGGCCGGCGCTCGAGGCGCACGACGTCCACGTCGCGTTCCGCGGCCGTGGCGGCGGCGGCACGGCGTGGGCGGTCGACGGCGTCGACCTCGCGCTCGGCCGCGGCGAGATCGTCGCGCTCGTCGGCGAGAGCGGCTGCGGGAAGACCACGCTCGCGCGCACCCTGCTCGGCCTCGAGAAGCCGACGTCGGGCGAGGTGTCGGTCGAGGGCAAGGCGCTCGGCTACTCCAGCAAGGCGCTCAAGGCCTATCGCCGTCGCGTCCAGCTCGTGCTGCAGGACCCGACCGGTGCGCTCAACCCGCGGCACACGGTCTACGAGGCCGTCGCCGAGGGCCTGCGCGTGCACGGTCTGGTCGAGGGTGAGCGCGCCCGGGTCGCCGAGGCGCTGTCGCTCGCGGGGCTCCGCCCGCCGGAGCGGTTCTTCCTGCGCTACCCGCACGAGCTGTCGGGCGGCCAGCGCCAGCGCGTCGTGATCGCCGGTGCCCTCGCGCTCGAGCCCGACATCATCGTCGCCGACGAGCCCGTGTCGAGCCTGGACGCCTCGGTCCGCGGCGAGATCCTGGCGCTGCTGCTCAAGCTGCGCGACGAGCTCGGCCTGTCGCTCCTCGTCGTCACGCACGACCTCGGGCTGGCGTGGAACATCGCCGACCGCGTGGCCGTGATGTATCTCGGGCGCATCGTCGAGCAGGGCCCGACCGAGTCGCTCCTGTCCGACCCGCAGCACCCGTACACGAAGGCGCTGCTGTCCGTCGTGCCGGAGATGGAGCGGCTCGAGCAGGTCGTGCTCACCGGTGAGCCGCCGGACCCGACCAAGGTCCCCACCGGCTGCCGGTTCCACCCGCGGTGCCCGGTCGTCGCCTCGGGCGAGGCGGCGCGTCTCGGCATCGAGGACAGGTGCCGGACGGCCGCGCTGCCGGTGCTGCCGGTCAGCACCGACCACACCACCGCCTGCCACCTGCCGCACGCCTGACCCCCGCGGGGTAGGCGCCGACCGGGGTCCGGCCCCATACTTGCTGACTCACGAGTCAATACCGGTCGGAGGTCCGCGCGTGCCCCAGAGCTACGACGTCGTCATCGTGGGCGGCGGTCACAACGGTCTGGTCGCCGCGGCGTACCTCGCGAAGTCCGGCCGGCGCACGCTGGTGCTCGAGAAGCGGCCGGTGCTCGGCGGGGCCGCGGTGAGCGAGCAGCCGTTCGGCCCGGACTTCACCGTCACGAGCCTGTCCTACGTCGTGTCCTGGCTGCCGCCGACGCTCGTGAACGACCTCGACCTGGTGCGCCACGGCTACCACGTCTACCCGCAGGGCCCGTACTTCGCACCGCGCAAGGACGGCCGCTACCTCGCGCTGCCCGAGGACCCGAGGGCGCGTCGCGACGAGGTCGCGAAGTTCTCCGCGAAGGACGCCGAGGCGATCGGTCGCTGGGACGCATGGCTCGACGACCTCGGCCGCGTGCTCGGCCCGCTCGTCGCCGAGATCCCGCCGAAGGTCGGGTCGAAGAAGCCCGGCGACCTCGCCCGCCAGGCCTGGCTGCTGCGCCGGCTCAAGGACGTCGACGAGCGCAAGGCGGTCGACCTCACCCGGCTGCTGTCGTCGAGCGCCGCCGACCTGCTCGAGGACCGGTTCGAGTCCGACGCGCTCAAGGGCGTGCTGTCGGTGTCGGCGGTGATCGGCTCGTGGGCAGGGCCGCGCACGCCGGGCACGGCGTACGTCATCGCGCACCACCACATCGGCGACCTCGGCGACGGCCGGATGGGCGCGTGGGGCTTCGCACGCGGCGGCATGGGCGGTGTGACGCAGGCGATCGCGGCGTCGGCGCGGACGTTCGGCGCCGAGCTGCGCACCGACGCCGCCGTCGCGCGGATCACGACGAAGGCGGGCAGCGTCACCGGCGTCGCGCTCGAGGACGGCACGGAGATCACGGCTCCCGTCGTCATCACGACCGCGCACCCCCAGGTGTCGTTCCTCCGCCTGCTCGACACCGCGGAGCTGCCGCCGGACTTCGTCGAGGACATCCGCTCGTACAAGTCGCGCAGCGGGACGGTGAAGGTCAACGTCGCGCTCGACCGGCTGCCGGAGTTCACCAGCAAGCCCGGGTTCGACCCCGCGGTGCACGGCGGCACGATCGTGCTCGCCGAGAGCCTCGACGAGGTGGAGACGTCGTTCCAGGAGGCGGCTGCCGGACGGGCCAGCACGCTGCCCTTCGCCGACATCTGCATCCCGAGCGTGTTCGACCCGACGCTGGCGCCCGAGGGCAAGCACGTGATGAGCATGTTCACGCAGTGGGTGCCGCACACCTGGAACAAGCACCGGCACGACTCCGAGCTCGAGGCCTACGTCGACCGGCTCTTCGCGCGGATGGACGCCGTCGCGCCCGGCTTCACCGACTCGGTGCTGCACCGCCAGGTGATCAGCCCGTACGACATGGAGAACGAGTACTCGCTCGTGGGCGGCAACATCTTCCACGGCGAGCTCACCCTCGGGCAGATGTTCCACGGCCGGCCCGCCGCCGGGTACGCCGACCTGCGCACGCCGGTCCGCGGCCTCTACCAGGCCGGCTCCGGCACCCACGGCGGCGGCGGCGTCACCGGCGTACCCGGGCGCAACGTCGTCGCCCAGGTCCTCGCCGACAAGCGCAAGCAGACCTGGAAGGACCGAGCCCACCTCCCCCGCTCCTGACCACCCCGCTGAAGGTGCCCTGAACTGCGCTCTCAGCACTCCAACCGCCCCTCACCCGCCCGGCTGTCGCTCGGCGGCGCCCTGGCCGGCACGACGCGTCAGGGGCGCCTGAAGTGCTTCTAGCGCACGTCAGGGCACCTTCATGCAGAACGGGTGGGTCAGGCGAAGGCGTCGGGGGCTAGGCCGAGCTCGGCGGCGGTGGCGCGGTGCACCAGGGCGCGCAGCTGCTTCTTGGTGAGGTTGCGGTGGACCATCACCTGCACCGCGAGGCCGTCGAGCAGCGCGGAGAGACGCCAGGCGGAGTCGTCAGGGTCGTCGCACCGGAACACACCCTGCTCGTTGCCGAGCTTGATCTGCTCGGCGAGCGCGTCCTTCCACCGCAGGTCCAGGCTGCGGCTCATCGCGCGCATCTCGGGCTCGCGCATCGACTCGGCCCACGCGTCGACCCAGATCGTCCAGCCGCTGCCCTCGCCCTGCGGCGAGTAGAGCGACAGGATCCGGCGTACGGCGTCGACCGGGTCGCCCGCCTTCGCGACGGTGCCCTCGAGCCGGGCGAGGTCCCGCTCGACGGCGTGGCCGAGCGCCTCGGCGAACAGCTTCTCCTTGGTGCCGAAGTGGTAGAAGATCAGCGCCGAGCTCACGCCGAGCGCGTCGGCGACATCACCGACCCGCGTGCGCGCGAAACCGCGCTTGGTCACCTCGGCCTCCGTCGCCGCGAGGATCTCCTCGCGCCGCACCTCGACCTTGCGTCTGGCCACGATCGGACCCTATCGACCCGCGTGCCAGGATGGACGGATGGTGACGGCGACGAGGACCAGGAGCCTCGCGCTGGCCACGGCGTCGGTCTTCCTGCTCAACGGACTCATCATCTCGACCTGGCTCTCGCGGCTCCCCGCGACGAAGGCCCGGCTCGACGCCGACCCCCGCACGATCGGGCTGGTGCTGCTCATGACCGGCCTCGGGTCGCTCGTCGCGATGCCCTGGGTCGGACCGCTCGCCGGGCGCTGGGGCAGCCGCCGCATCGAGGTCGTCACGTCCCTCAGCACCGGCGTGCTGCTCCTGCTGCGCGCCGTCGCCGGGCGACCAGAGCCGCACCACGTCCCCGTCGACGAACGCGACCCGCTCCCCCGCCTCTGCCCAGCGCCGCGCCTGCTCGACGGCGAGGAACGTCTTGCCCGTGCCCGGGCCGCCGACGACCTGGTAGCGCTGCATATCCCGCGCCATCCGCAGGACCGACATCTGTCCCTGCGTGAGCCGTTCGACGACGTCGGTCCGCAGC
>JBGAJT010000053.1:0-14906 GCA_044224785.1 Candidatus Nanopelagicales bacterium
AGCGGGGCATCGGTGCGCCACTGCTCGGGCTCGATGACGACGGGGAGCCAGGAGGCGAAGGGCAGGTCGTCGAGGAGGTCCGGGGTGGTGACGAAGACGGCGCCGCCGCGCGCGTGGTGGTCGGCGTAGATCTTCGCGTGGCGCTCCACCCGCTCCTGGAGCTTGGGCAGGACGTCCCAGTCCTCGGCGTCCTTGAACGGCGACCACTCGTAGGACGCCGCGTGGCGGCTCGGAGACCTGACGTCGGAGCCGTGCGCGACGAGCGCGAGCGAGACGCCGCGACGCCGCATCCGCTTGGCCTCGCCGCTGACGTCGTTGCCGAAGCGGGTGCCGAGCACGGGCTTTACGGCCTCGGACAGCACGTGGGTCCAGCCCTCGAGCACGTCGCGGGTCTGCTGGCGCTGCCACCAGGGGTTGTTCCAGGTCCTGCCGTCGACGACCCAGTCGGCCGGGAAGGCGAGCCGGTCGCGGCCGAGCATGAAGGCCGTCGCGGTGACGTCGTCGAGGGAGGTCTCCACCGCGCGGGCCCACTCGTAGCCCTGGCCTGCGAAGTTGGCCGGCCCGATCAGCAGGCGGATCGAGGTGGTGCCGGGCGAGGGCGCCACGGGCATGGGATCGGGGCGGTCGAGCCAGCGGCGGGCGCGGCGCACGCGTCGGCGTGCCCCCCGGGCGGCTGCTCGCACCGGTTCCGGGAGGTGCTCACGCATGCCGTTAGCCTATCGGCGGCGTCGCTGCGACCGGCCGCGACGCGGGACCAGGGAGGATGCATGCCGCACGACGGCGGCCGTCCCCACCTGCTCTACGTCGCCTGGGGCTTCCCGCCCTGCCGCGGCTCCGGCGTCTACCGCGCCCTCGCGACGGCCAACGCGTTCGCCGCGGGCGGCTGGGACGTCACGGTGCTCACGGTCGAGCGCGAGGTGTTCGAGCGGTTCACCGGCTCCGACCCGTCGCTCGAGGACCTCGTCGACCCGAGCATCCGGGTCGAGCGGATCCCGTTCGCCTGGCCGATCCTCGAGACCGACCTGCGCGAGTGGTCGGCGCTGCGCATCTTCGCCCCGCAGGTGTGGCGGCGGCTGCGGACCCGCGCCGACCTCCGCGACTTCCCGGAGATCTCGTACGGTCCCTGGCGCCGCGAGGTCGAGGCGGCCGCCGAGCGGCTGCACCTCGAGCGGCCGTTCGACCTGGTGCTCGGGACCGCGAACCCGAACGTCGCGTTCACTGCCGGCGCGCACCTGCACGAGCTGCACGGCGTCCCGTACGTGCTCGACTACCGCGACGCGTGGTCGCTCGACGTGTTCGACGGCAAGCGGCTGCACGAGCCCGACAGCGCGGTCGGCCGCTGGGAGAAGCGGCTGTTCGACTCCGCGACCGAGGTGTGGTTCGTCAACGAGCCGATCGCCGCGTGGCACCGCACGGCCTACCCGGAGGCCGCCGGGCGCATCCACGTCGTCTCCAACGGCTGGGACCCCGACCTCGCACCCGACCACGAGCCCGCCGCGCCGCCCGCGGACCGCCCGCTCACGTTCGGCTACATCGGCACGGTGTCGCAGAAGGTGCCGGTGGCGGAGTTCCTCGCCGGCTGGCGGCTCGGGCGCACCCGCTCCCCCGAGCTCGCCGCCGCGCGCGCGTCGCTGCGCGGCTACCTCGGCTTCTACAAGAACCCGCACCCGCACCTCGTGGAGCTGGTCGCCGCGGCGGCGCCCGACGACGTGCACTACGACGGACCCGTCCCCAAGAACGAGGTGCACGAGGTCTACGAGGACTTCGACGTCTGCCTGCTCATCCTCGGCACCGGCCGCTACGTCACGAGCGGCAAGGTGTTCGAGTACCTCGCCACCGGCAAGCCGATCGTGTCGGTGCACGACACCGGCAACGCGGCGAGCGACGTGCTGCGCGGCTACCCGCTCTGGTTCCCGGCCGCGAGCCTGGCGGCCGACGACGTCGCCGACGCCCTCGTCGCCGCGGCTGAGGTGGCGCGCACTGCGAGCGTCGAGACGCGGCGCGCCTGCCGCGAGTTCGGCGACCGCTACCGCCGCGACCTGCAGCTCATGCCCCGCGTCGGCGCCCTTCTGGCCGACGTCCCCGGCGATAGCGTGACGCCGTGACGCCGTCCCTCAAGGTGCTCAGCATCGTCGGTGCGCGCCCGCAGTTCGTGAAGCTGGCCCCGGTGGCTGCAGCGTTCCGCGAGACCAGGGCGATCGAGCACGTGATCGTGCACACCGGCCAGCACTACGACGCGGCGCTGTCCGACGTGTTCTTCGCCGACCTCGAGATCCCTTCTCCCGACGTGCATCTCGGCGTCGGGTCGGGGAGCCACGGCGAGCAGACCGGCGCGATGCTCGCCGCGCTCGACCCGATCATCGACGCGCAGCAGCCCGACTGGGTGCTCGTCTACGGCGACACCAACTCGACGCTGGCCGGTGCGCTGGCGGCCGTGAAGCTGCACGTGCCGGTGGCGCACCTCGAGGCGGGCCTGCGGTCGTTCAACCGGCGGATGCCGGAGGAGCACAACCGGGTGCTCACCGACCACGCGGCCGACCTGCTGCTTCCCCCGACCGAGGTCGCGCTCGCGCACCTGGTGCGCGAGGGGCTGGGCGACCGCAGCGTCGTCGTCGGCGACGTCATGACCGACGTGTGCTTCCAGGTGCGCGACGCCGTCACGGCCGCGCCGCCGGTGATGCCCGACGACGTCGACGCCTCGGGCGAGTACCTGGTCGCGACGATCCACCGGGCCGAGAACACCGACGACCCGCACCGGCTTGCCGCGATCGTGGCGGCGCTGCAGCAGCTGCCCGTGCCGGTCGTGCTGCTGGCGCACCCGCGGCTGGTCGCGCGCGCCGCGGAGCACGGCATCGAGCTCGCGGCGGGGTCGCTGCGGCCGGCGCGGCCGCTGGCCTACCCGCAGATGGTGTCGCTCGTGCACAGCTCGCGCGGCGTCGTCACCGACTCGGGCGGTCTGCAGAAGGAGGCCTTCCTCCTCGACGTGCCGTGCACGACGCTGCGCACCGAGACCGAGTGGGTCGAGACGCTCGAGGGCGGCTGGAACGTGCTGGACCCCGACCTGGCCCTGGTGCGCGAGGTCGCTGTCCGCGACGTCCCGACAGGTGCGAAGGCGCAGCCGTACGGCGACGGCCACGCGGCGCAGCGCGTCGCGCGCGAGCTCCTCGACCGCAGGATCGCGCGATGAGCGGTGCGCGGCCGCACCTGCTGTACGTGGCGTGGGGCTTCCCGCCCAGCCGCGGCAGCGGCGTCTACCGCGCGCTGGCGACGGCGAACGCGTTCGCGGCGGCCGACTGGGACGTCACCGTCGTCACGACCGACCGCGAGATGTGGGACCGCTACACCGGTTCCGACGTCGCGCTCGAGGAGCGCATCGACCCGCGGATCGAGCTGGTGCGGGTGCCGTTCGCCTGGCCGGGCATGGAGACCGACCTGCGCCGCTACTCGCGTACGCGGGTCTACGTGCCCGGCATGTGGCGGCGGGTGCGGCAGCGCCTCGACGTGCGCGACTTCCCGGAGCGCAACTACGGCACCTGGCGCAAGCCGATCGAGCGCGCGGCGCTCGAGGTGCACCGCCGCAAGCCGGTCGACCTCGCGATGGCGACGGCGAACCCGAACGTCGCGTTCACCGCGCCGTGGAAGCTGTTCCAGGAGCACGGCGTCCCGTTCGTCATGGACTACCGCGACGCCTGGAGCCTCAACACCTTCACCGGCGGGCGGCTCACCGAGCCCGGGTCGGAGGCGGCGACGCTCGAGCGCGCCCTGCTCGCCGACGCCGCCGAGGCGTGGTTCGTCAACGACCCGATCGCCGAGTGGCACCGCGAGGAGTACCCGGAGTCGGCGGCCAAGATGCAGGTCGTCATGAACGGCTGGGACCCCGAGTTCGACCCCGGGCACCCGTCCCACGCCGCGCCCGCCGACAGACCGCTGCACTTCGGCTACGTCGGCACCGTCACGCCCGTCGTCCCGATGAAGGAGTTCCTCGACGGCTGGCGCGCGGCGTACGACGACCCCGCGCTCGCCGGGTCGGAGGCGCTGCTGCACGGGTTCCTCGGCTTCTACCGCACACCGCGCGCCGACCTCGCCGCGCTGGTGAAGACCGGCGCCGACGTCGGCGTCCGCTACCTCGGCCCGGTGTCGCGCACCGAGCTCGGCACGGTCTACCGCGACTTCGACGTGCTGCTCCTGCTGCAGGGACCGGGCCGCTACATCACCGGCGGCAAGCTCTTCGACTACCTCTCGACCGGGCTCCCGATCGTCTCGGTGCAGGACGCGAGCGGCCACGCGCACGCGCTGCTCGAGGGCTACCCGCTGTGGTTCCGCGCGGAGACCATGGAGCCCGACGACGTCGCCGCGGCCCTGCTCGCCGCAGCCGCCGCCGCCCGCGCCGACGACCCGGAGCGCCGGGCCGCGGCGTACGAGTTCGCCCAGCAGTTCCGGCGCGACCGCCAGCTCGAGCCGCGCATCGCTTCGTTGCGGGCGCTGGTCGCGCCCGGGCCGTCCCCGGAGGTCACCGCATGAGGATCCTGCTGCTGCTCGGCAAGCCGAGCACGTCGCACGAGGTGGTCGCCGCCGAGGCGACCGAGCTGCGCGCGCAGGGCCACCAGGTCGCGCTCGCGACGCGCGTGAGGCCCCGCGAGGTCCTCGCCGCCGCCGTCGACGAGGTCGTGCTGCTCGCCCCGTCGCTGCCCGCGCCCCCGGCCCCGGCCGCCTCGACCCCCGCCTCGACCCCTGCGGCGTCGCCCGCGCCTGCGGCGTCCCCCGCGTCCCCCGCGACTCCTGCCTCCCCGGCGTCCGAGACCACCAGCACGACAGCCGATGCAGCAGCGACCTCCACCTCGTCCGCGACGCCCGCAGGCGCGAGCGGGTCGGCGGCCGCCACCACCGGGTCCCCGGCAGCCGCGCCCGCGACCGCAGAGGCCGCGGCGCCTGCGGCCGCCCCCGCTCCGAAGCCGGCCGCTCCGCGCTCGCCGACCGCCCGGGTCAAGGCGAAGGTCCGCTGGGCACGCGGCCAGGTGTCCGGAGCCGTCACCGAGCCCGCGCGGTCGTGGAAGTCCGTGCGCCGCAGCAGCGCGGCGATGGCCCTTGCGCGTCAGGCCGACGTCATCGTCGCCGTCGACGCCCCCATGGTCCGCGCCGGCTGGCAGCTCGCGCGCGACCTGCCGCTGCCCGCAGGCCCCGAGGTCGTCTACGGTCTCCCCGCCACCGAGTCCGCCCTCACCCGCCGCGCCGCCCGCGCCTGACCCGGTTACGGCTGAGCTCTGGTCGACCGTTGCGGGCGCCCCTCGTCCGTCGTCGATGGCGACACGCCGGGATGCCGGCCCACCTGCTGTACGGGTCTCACCGGCGTCCCTAACGTCGGCCGTCATCAGGCGGCGCGCCGACGCGCGCGGAGACAGCCGGAGGTGCAGCGTGACGTCCAGGCGCCCGGTCCATGTCGCACCCGGGGACGGACCCTCGGTGTGGTCGTTGGGCGGTCGGTTCACGATCAAGCTCGACGACGAGGCGTCGCAGGGCCAGTTCTCCCTGGTCGAGTCGGTGGCGATGAGATCGACCGAACCACCGCTGCACGTGCATCACCGAGAGGACGAGTCCTGGTACGTCCTCGACGGCCACATGACGTTCTACGTCGGCGAGGACGCGTTCGCCGCGCCCAGCGGCTGCTTCGTCATGGCGCCACGCGGGCTGCCCCACACGTTCACGGTCGACGTCGAGCCGACACGCGTCCTCGTGCTCACGGCGCCGAGCGGGTTCGAGCACTTCGCGATGGACCTGGGGTTGCCCGCGACGTCCGACGTGCCGCCGACCGACCTGGCGATGCCTGCCCCCGACGTGCTCGATGCCGTCGCCGAGCGCTACGGCATCGAGGTCCTCGGCCCGCCGCGCCGCATCTCCCACCCCGGCTGACGGCGCAGGCGCAGCAGGGGACGCACGTCCCGGTCCCTGGTTCGAGCGGTGATAGGTGGTGCGCCCTTCGTCAGGGCTGGGGTCTGGGTGGGGCGAGGGTCCAGCAGCCGGTCGCGTACGGGCTCGTGCCCGGAGTGCGGCTGATGGTCCAGCCGCCTTCGTGGACCGAGATGTGGTGGCGGACGCAGAGCAGGGCGAGGTTGTCGATGTCGGTCAAGCCGTCGGCGTCCCACTCGCGGACGTGGTGGGCCTGGCAGCGCCGGGGGTGGGCGCGGCAGCCGGGGAAGACGCAGTGCCTGTCGCGGATCTCGAGCGCGCGACGCTGGCGCGGGGTCACGAGGCGCGAGGTCCGTCCCACGTAGAGGACGGCGACCGCGGTACTCATCAGCAGGCGGCTCAGCTCGGCGGCGTCAGCCCGGGTCTGAGATGCGTTGGCGGCCGGGTCGTTCGCGGCGTCGCTGGCCGCACCGTGGCCGGCATCCACGGCGGTCGCATCCATGGCGGTCGCGCCATCGCTGCCGGGACCCTTGCGATTGCGGAGCTTGTCCAGGACGACGGTGGTGAGGTCGGAGTCGCAGAGGATCCGCCGGGTCTCCTGCGAGGTGAGCAGGACCGGTTCGTCGCGGCCGGGCATGGCGAGGTGCGAGCCGAGACCGGCGGCGAGGTCGTCGACGTCGACGGTCACGGTGACGTGGGGTGCAATGCCGTGATGGGAACCGACTCTGCCGTCGTCGACGTGGTTGGTCATGAGCTCGCCGAACGCGACCGCGAGCAGGTGGGGCCAGTTGTCCTTGGACACGACTCCGGCTGCGGCGGCGGCGCCGCAGGTGCACCAGCGGGTGGTCTGGAACGCGGTCGCGTCCGGCTCCAGCGGCGCGGGTGGCGCGGCCAGCGGGCAGGTCGCGGCGTGGACGACGTCGGGGTCGCGGTCGGCGATCCGTCGGGCGTACTGGTCGAGCACGGTCATCGCCGCGGCGGCGTTCGGCTTGGTGAGGAACGCTTCGAGGCGGAACAGGTTCCCGACCTGGACGCAGGTCAGCGACTGGTCGTCGTAGGCCTCCACGGCGGCCTGATCGACGGTGTTCTCCTCGAAGGCCGACTCGGCCAGCAGCCGCAGCCGGGCGACACCGCGCTTGACGTCGGCGGGGGTGCCTTCCTGCGCGACGGGGAGGAGCAGGTCGACGGCTTCCGCACGCAGCCGTTCCTTCTCCGCCCTCGTGGTCTTCACCTGCTTGAGCGCCCCCGCGATACCGGAGGTGAGCTCGCGGACGGAGTCGCCGCTGACCCCTCCGGCCAACCATTCCACGCGAACCGGTTCGGAGTGCTCGCGCAGGTCCTTGGCCCGGGCGATCACCGCCGTCGCGGTCGACGGTGCCAGCCCCGCCTCCTGCTCCAGCCAGCGCCGCCCCGAGGCGTAGCGGCCGGCGATCAAGGTGCTCGTGCCCGGCCCGGCGACGGTGAGGACCTGCCCGACGGTGACCGTCGCGACCGCGGTCGCGCGGTCCGCTGCGCGCAGCAGCCGCGTGGACAGCGCCGCCAGCAGGTCGACCGGCACCCCGCCCAGGTCCAACGCCTCCGGGTCGGCCACGGCGGTCGCGACGCCGTCGAGCACCGACTCGATCTCGGCGACGGCAGCGCACAGCTCGGGGACGGTCATCGTCCCGGAACCGGTGGGCGTCATCGAGCTCATGCAGACCACCGTAGAGAGGGGGTCTGACAGTCGACTGGCTCTGAGACCCGTTGGGGCACACCATGTTTCAGCCGTCAGCGAATCCGAGTTGTCCACAGTTCAGCCACCTTCGGCGCGTCGTCCACAGCGGCCCTTCAGCCTCGAACGCACGCTCGTCGACCCTGCTAGATGCCCGCGCAGCGGCACACCCGCAGCACCACAGGTGATCGGTCTCCGACCGCGCCGCCGTCTCCGCACCAGACCGAGCGCCATCACCCGACGCAGCGCGTCGCACCTGCCCCTGGGCGCGCTCTGCCCACCGCACGGGTGCCATGTGCGGACACCGAACATCGGGCTCCCCCCGCGCCAACATCTCTCTCGCCGAGGCGCCACCTCCACGCGAGCCCGCGCCCGCAGCCCTGTCTGCGCGTGAGAGCGCGTGCATGCGGGACACCGACGCTGGTGCGCGTGAACGAGTGATCGCATCGAGCAACGGCGGAGGCTGGAACCTAGCCTCGATCGCATGAAGCGAACCGCAGCCGCCGCCGTCCCCGTCCTCCTCGTCCTCGTCACGGCATGCGGCAGCAGCTCCAGCGGAGGCGCGGCCAGCACCTCAGCGGCGCCGGCCTCGTCGTCCACCCCGTCCGCGGCCCCCACCTCGAGCTCACCCTCGCCGACAGCACCGGCGCTCCCCGCGTCGGCGACCTCGGACGACCCGCAGGCCGTCGCCGTGAGCCTCAAGGAGCAGATCCCGCAGATCACCCGCGTCATCCAGGTCACCGAGTCGAACGACTCGAACAACCTCATCGGCCGCCCCGGCAAGTACGACGCCGCCTCGTTCATGAAGGACTCCCGCATGCCGTGCACCGCGCAGAACCTCAAGGACCTGGACACCAGTTGCGGCGCGAAGATCGAGCGATGGGCGTCGACGGCGGATGCGCAGGCCCGGGCCGACTACATCCAGAAGAACCTCAAGGCGCTGCCGATGCTGGGCACCGAGTACGACTACGTCCGCGACAACCTGCTGCTGCGCGTCGCCGGCGACCTGAAGCCCTCGCAGGCCAAGGCTTACGAGAAGGCCTTCGTCGGGTAGGCGACCAGGAGCTGCGCGCTAGGAGCCGCGGACCAGGGCGGCGACGTGGGCGGCGAGGTCGTCGTAGGCCGACTCACCGAGCTCGCGCTCGTAGTAGTCGCGGCCGGACGTGCCGAGGCGCTCGGTGACCGACGGGTCCGCGGCCCACGCCTCGAGCACCACCGCAGCCTCGGCCGCGCCGGCGACCGCGGAACCTGCACCCGCCTCGGCGACGAGCGCCGCCTGACGGGGCAGCGGCGACACGAGGCAGGCGAGCCCGCACGCGAGGTACTCGTAGACCTTGCTGGGCACCGCGGCGGTGAACGCCGGAGTCGGCTCGAGCAGCGAGAGCCCGGCCCACGCGCCCCGCGCGAGCGCCCACGCCTCCGCCGGAGGCTTGCGCCCGTGGAACCGCACGCGCGACGCCGCGGGCGACGACGCGAGCCACGCGTCGAGCTCGGGCTGGTCGGTGGTCGACACCGGGCCGACGACGTCCAGCGTCCACGACGGCGCCGCGGCCAGCGCGTCGAGCATCGCGAACAGCCCGCGGCTGCGGCGTACGTCGCCGACGTAGAGCGCGCGCGGTGCTGCATCTCGCGGCGACGGCGCGGGCAGCATCGAGGTGTCGGGCAGGTTGCGCACGACGAGCCGCTGGCGCGCCGTGAACGGCGGCACCTGCTCGTCGGCGACCACGGTGAGGTCGGCGCCGCGCGCCAGGCGCGTCACGCCGGCGAGGGCACCGCGCACGAACGGGGCGACCACGCCGGTCGACCAGCGCCGGTCGTCGGCGAGCGCGGCGTAGTCCTCGTGGACGTCGACCACGACGGGACGCCGCAGCACCACACCGGCGAGACGGGCCGCCGGCACCGCGTCGGGATCGAGGACGACGAGGACGCGTCCGCGCGCCTGCCAGGGGCGTGTGATCGCATCGCCCGCACGACCGGCGGCACCGCGGCGGGACCGGGTGCGCACGTGCGCGTCGGACGGCCCCGACGCAGGGTCCCCGAGACCGAGCACCTCGACGGTGAGCCCAGCACGACGGAAGGCCGCCACCTCGCGGTGCAGCCGGGCATCAGCGACGTCGTGGCCGCTCGTGACGACGCTGACGTCGACGTCCGACGTCAGAGGTCCTCCATCGCGCTGGCCTCGGGGCCGACCTCGAGGAAGCGGAGATAGGCGTCGACGATCTCGGTCGGGTCGCCGCGGCGCATGAGGTTGCCGTGGTCGAGCCAGATCGCGTCGTTGCACATGTCCTTGATGGTCGACAGCGCGTGGCTCACGAGGAGCAGCGTGCGCGCCTGCCCCATGAGCTCGTCCATCTTGACCGCGGCCTTCTTCTTGAACTTCGCGTCACCGGCCGACAGCGCCTCGTCGATGATGAGGACGTCGGGCTCCATGTGCACCGCGACCGAGAAGGCCAGGCGCGAGAACATGCCCGAGGAGTAGGTGCGCATCGGCATCTCGATGAAGTCGCCGAGCTCCGCGAAGTCGGCGATCTCCTCGTACTTCTCGTTGACCTCCTCGCGCGTGAGGCCGGCGGCAAGACCGCCGAGCATCACGTTCTCGCGGCCCGAGAGCGCGGAGTTGAAGCCGACGCCGAGCGCCAGCAGCGTGCTGATCCTGCCGTGCACCTCGATGCGGCCCTGCGAGGGCGGCAGGATGCCGGAGATCGCGCGCATCAGCGTGGACTTCCCGGCGCCGTTGTGACCGACGATGCCGAGCACCGTGCCGTGGGTGATCTCGAACGAGACGTCCTTGAGCGCCTCGACCTCCTTGACGACGCGCTCGCCCTTGCCCATCCGCTTGAGCGCGGACTTGAAGGTCGGCACCTTCTCGTAGGAGGTGCGGTAGGTGACGGACAGGTTCTCGACCTTGACGGCGACCTGGTCGGTCTGGTCCATCGCGAGGACCTTGCGCGGCTCGACGCGCTCCTCGACCGAGGCGTCGGAGGTCTCGGGCGCCGGCGCGGCGGAGACCGGAGGAGCGCCGTCGGCGACGACGGCATCGGCCGGCGCGGCTGCGGCCGGCGCCGGGGTCGCCGGCGCGGCGGGGGTCAGGTTGACGTCGAAGCTCACGCGGTCACAGCCTCACCGAGAACTCGCGCTCGCGCGAGATGAAGAACAGGCCCCCGCCGATGAGCGCGAGCAGCGCCCAGCCGATGCCCGCCGCCCACATCCAGGGCGCACCCGCCTCGTTGCGGATCAGCGCGTCGTTGTAGCTGACGAACATCGGGTACAGGGGGTTCATCTTGATGATCGGGAGGTCCATCGCCTTGCCGGCCACGGCCTCCCTGCAGCGTGCCGAAGAACAGGGCGAGACCGGCGCCGAACACCATGATGATGAGGAACGACGGGATCGCGAGCAGCGTCGCCCAGCCGATCGGCACGCGCACTGCGAGCACGACGATGACCGTGACGATGAGCGTCGGCGCGAACCGGCGGAAGGCCGTGCGCACGGCGGACATCGGCAGCAGCGCCCGCGGGAACGCCTGGTTCATGACCAGCTTCGAGCCCTTGATGACCGACGCCGCGCCGCCGGTGATGCAGTTCGCCACGAAGTAGAACGCGAACAGCGTGACGAGCAGGTGCGCGAAGTTGACCGCCGTCATCTTCCCGCCGGACAGGATGCCGACGAGGAGGAAGTAGACCAGCGCGAGCAGCAGCGGGTTGATGACCAGCCAGAGCCGGCCGAAGAAGGTCGTGGTCTGCGCGGCGCGCATCTCGGCGCGGCTGAGCTCGTTCGCGAACGACCGGCGGTCCCACATGTCGCGCAGGTACTGCCGCATGGGAGGCAGACCCACCTTGTGCGGCTCGAAGACGCGCACGTCGGTGGAGGCGATCCGGGTCGACGACGGGGTCGTCGAGGTGGACGACGCCAAGACTGCCTCCTGGGCGCGGCGGGGAGCCACGACGGTGCGGGACGGGATCGCCCCATCATACGGGAGGCTCAGGCGCTCCCCGGCCCTCCGAGCGTGGCGTAGAGGGTGATCAGCCTCTCGGAGTCAGCACGCCATGACAGCGCGTCACGTGCGGCGAGGACCCGCTCCACGTACGCCGCATGGTCGGCGAGGACCTCCTCGACGGCCCGTCGCAGGTCGCGCGCGTCGCCGGCCTTGTAGAGCGTGCCGAGGCCGTGCGCCTCGACCACCCGCCGTACCTCCGGTACGTCGGTCGCGACCACGGGCACCCCCGCGTGCACCGCGTGGAAGAGCTTGTTGGGCTGCGCCAGCAGGTGGTTGTCCCACACGTCCGAGCTGGTCACGAGCGAGAGCCCGGCTGCCCGCAGCAGCTCGGTGACGCCGGCGACGTCGACGGGCTCGCGGACGTCGCAGCCGGCGAGCTCCTCGCGGTGCTCGGCCAGCCAGGTGCCGTCGGTGGGGCCGATCAGCGTCACCGGGACCGGCAGCCCTGCCGCGGCGATCGCCTCGAGGTCGCGGTAGGCGCCGATGCGCCCGGCGTACACGGCACCGACCGCCGGCGAGACCGACGGCGGCGCGTCGGGGCCAGGGTCGGGGAACGTGTTGCGCACGACCTGGACGTGCTGCCAGCCGTACCGCTCGCGCAGCGCCGCCGCGACACCGTCGCCGACCGTGATCACCACGGCCGCACGGGATCCCAGCTCCTTCTCGACCCGCTTCTCGCGCCGGTCCTGCAGCGGGGTCGGCCGGTACTCGCGCGGGCGTCCGGCCCACAGCTCGTGGGTGTCGTAGACAAGCGGGACGCCGCGCTCCGCGGCGAGCTCCGCGCCGATCTCGAGCGCCGTGTAGTCGTGGGCGTGCACGACGTCGAACTCGCGCCCGCGCGCGTCGACGCCCGCCGCGCGCGCCCACGAGCCGAACGCGGCGTTGCGGTGCTGCGGCAGCAGCACCCAGCGCCCGAGCCGGAC
Source organism: Candidatus Nanopelagicales bacterium (assembly GCA_044224785.1). Lineage (GTDB taxonomy): Bacteria > Actinomycetota > Actinomycetes > S36-B12 > CAIYMF01 > Longivirga. The sequence continues at coordinate 12,534 of JBGAJT010000053.1, forward strand.
GTGGGGCGGGAGCGACCCGCGCGACGACAGGGATCCCTCGGAGGCGCCGCGACCGGGTCGCAGCGGCGAGCGCGCGCCCGCCGACGACACCGTCACCCCGGGGTGCGCCGGCTCGAAGCCCTCGGGCACGTCCTTGCCGATGATGTGGACGACGTGCCCGGCGTCGGCGAGCGCGGTGGCCTCGCGCAGCACCCGTGTGTCGGTCGCGACCGAGGTCGCCACCAGCATGAGGATGCGCACGTCAGTCGCCGGAGCGCTGCTGGCGCGGCGAGGTGAGGAAACCCACGCCCCAGGAGCCGTGCATCGTGGCCAGCACGAGCGGCAGGCGCACGGCCGCGGCGGGCTCGAGGCCGCGGGCGACCACGGCCGACCCGCCGACGACGAGCGCGGCGTAGCCCGCCGGGGCCAGCCAACCGGCGGCCAGCCAGCGCGGCCCGACCAGCGAGGCCAGACCGGCCGCCGTACCCACCGCGACGCCGGCCACCGCCGCGGGCGCGGCCAGGTAGCGCAGCGACACGGTCTCGGGGTAGCGGCGCGTGACCTCGCGGCGCCATCGGCCGTACTCGAAGTACTGCTTGGCCAGCGCCTTCACGGTCGGCCGCGGCCGGTAGGTGACGCGCATCGACGGGGTGAACCAGACCAGGCCGCCGGTCTCGATGATCCGGTGGTTCATCTCCCAGTCCTGGGCGCGGATCATCGTCTCGTCGTAGCCGCCGACGCGCTCGAGCGCGGAACGGCGGAACGCGCCGAGGTAGACGGTCGGGGCCGGTCCCTCCTCGCCGCCCACGTGGAACGACGCGGCCCCTACCCCGAGCTTCGAGGTCATCGCACGCGCCACGGCCTCCTCGAAGGGCGTCTCGCCCTCCGCGGCCATGATCCCGCCGACGTTCTCGGCGCCGGTGCGCTCGAGCGTCTCGACCGCGACGGCGACGTAGTCCAGCGGCACGAACGCGTGGGCGTCCACCCGCACGATGACGTCGTGGGCCGCCGCGCCGATCGCGGCGTTGAGCGCCGACGGGGTACGGCCCGACGGGTTGGCCACCAGCGTGACCCGGGGGTCCTCGGCCGCGACCTGGGCGGCGATCTCGTCGGTGTCGTCGCTGCTGGGCCCGAGGGCGAGCACCACCTCGAGCGGGCCGGCGTAGTCCTGCTGCAGCAGCGCGGTGACCGCCTCGCGCAGGTGGCGGCCCTCGTTCAGCACCGGGACGACGATGGAGACGCCGGGCGCCGGGCCCCCCGCGGGAGCGAGGTCGGGCCCCGTCTCGGCGGCGGTCGCGGGCGGCTGGCTCATCGCCGAGAACGGTAGTGGACGCCGCGGAGTGATCGACCTCACCCCGGCGTTGCGGCACGGTCGGGGACCCGGGTGCGTCGTACCGTCGTCACACCCGTATGCCCTGGAGGAGCCCCGTGGCCGACGCCGACAAGCGCCGCCCGACCTCGCTCGTGGCCGCCGCCGCACCGACCCCGCGACGCGGGCTGCGGATCGCGGCCGTCGTGGCGTCCGGTGCCGTCCTGCTCAGCAGCGGCGTGGCCTGGGCCGGTGTGAACCGCTTCAGCGGCCAGATCACCCACATCACCGTGCCCGGCTTGACCGGCTCCGACGACTCGAGCCCGTCGGCCCCGATGAACATCCTCGTCGTCGCGAGCGACAGCCGCGAGGGCCTGACCCGCGCCGAGGCCAACTCCCTGCACCTGGGCACCGCCGACTACGGCGCACCCCGCACCGACACGATGATGCTGGTCCACATCGGCGCCGACGCCGACGCCGTCACGGTGGTCTCGCTCCCCCGCGACACCCTCGCCACGATCGCGCCGTACACCGACTCCAAGGGCCGCAAGCACAAGGCCCACCAGGCCAAGCTCAACGCTGCCTACGAGGGCGGCGGCGCCCCCACGATGGTCGCGACCGTCGAGGACCTCACCGGCGTCCAGATCAACCACTACGTCGAGATCAACTTCAACGGCTTCCTGCAGATGGTCGACGCCGTCGGCGGTGTCGACGTGTGCCTGGCCAAGCCGCTCGCCGACAAGAAGTCGGGCCTGAACCTGCCTGCCGGCCGCCAGACGATCGACGGCCCGCAGGCCCTCGCCTACGTCCGCGCCCGCTACGTCGACCCCAGCGCCGACCTCGGCCGGATGAAGCGCCAGCAGAAGTTCGTCGCCTCGATGTTCAAGAAGGCCACGAGCGCCGGCACGATCCTCAACCCGGTGAAGCTCAACGAGTTCCTCACCGCGGTGGCCGGCAGCATCACCACCGACTCCGGCCTCGGCCGCGACCAGCTGCTCGCCCTCGCCGACCGGCTCAAGGGCACCAACCCGGGCAACGTGGCGTTCACGACCGTGCCGCTCGCGGGCGACAAGCGGGTCAAGGGC
>JBGAJT010000054.1:0-14846 GCA_044224785.1 Candidatus Nanopelagicales bacterium
GAGGTCGACGACGACATGATCGACGCCGTGCAGGTGCACGTCGACTTCGTGCGCCGGCTGCCCGGCGACATGCTGCTGGTCGAGCGCCGCGTCGACGTGCCGGTCGTCCCCGCGACGGCCATCGTCGATCCCACCGGGGTGGGCGACGCGTTCCGCGCCGGCTTCCTCGCCGGTCTCGCCTGGGAGCTCTCGCTCGAGCGCTGCGCGCAGATCGGCTCGCTGCTCGCGACGTACGTCATCGAGACGGTCGGCACGCAGGAGTACGACCTCGCGCAGCGGCACTTCCTGTCGCGGTTCGAGGCGACGTACGGCGCCGAGTCCGAGGCCGAGGTCGCGGCGCGGATCCGCTGCCCGCGTCCCTGAGCAGCCCGACCGACCCGGTCTGATGGCACCCGTCGAGCCGCCTCCCACGCCGTGGGACCTGCCCGAACCGCGGCACGCGCCGCCCGGGGTCGAGCTGCTCGGGGTCGGCGCGGACCTCGCGCCCGGCACCCTGCTCGCGGCGTACCGGCGCGGGCTGTTCCCCATGCACGTCGGCGACCTGCTCGAGCTCGACGACGACCCCGTCGGCTGGTGGTCGCCCGACCCGCGCGGCGTGCTCCCGCTCGACGGCCTGCACGTGTCGCGCTCGCTCCGGCGCTCGCTGCGGCGGTTCACGATCACCGTCGACACCGCCTTCGACGAGGTCGTCGAGGGGTGCGCGGACCCGAGCCGAGACCACGGGTGGATCGACGACCGCATCGCGGAGGCGTACGCCGAGCTGCACCGGCTCGGCTGGGCGCACTCGGTCGAGACCCGCACCACCGAGGGCGACCTCGTCGGCGGCCTCTACGGCGTGGAGATCGGCGGGCTGTTCGCCGGGGAGTCGATGTTCAGCCGCGCGACCGACGCCTCGAAGGCGGCGCTCGTCGGGCTCGTCGAGGTGCTGCGCGCCGCACCGGACGCGTCGGGCCGGCTGCTCGACGTCCAGTGGCGGACCGACCACCTCGCCACGCTCGGCATCGTCGAGATCCCGCGCCGCGACTACCTCCGCAGCCTCGCCGCCGCCCTCCCGCTGCCCCCCGCCTTCTGACCGCCTTCGTGAGGCGGAACGCGCTCCCTACGACGCGTTCCGTCGCACGATGGCGAGCGGGTCAGGCGGGGACGACCAGGAAGGCACGGCCGGGTCCGCCGTCGGGCGCCGGGCCGGTCCAGGCGAGCGCCCGGCCGCGCAGCGAGCACCAGGCGGGGATGTCGGTCTCGGCAGCGGGGTCGTCGGACAGCAGCAGCAGCCGGCGGTCCGGGTCGACCTTCACCTCGCGCGCCAGCGAGATCACGGGCACGGGGCAGCACGCGCCGCGCTCGTCGAGCAGCACGTCGTACGCCGGGGTCGCGGAACCGTCGGATGCGGAGCCGTCGGGGATGGTGCTGTCGGGGGCGCTGCCGTCGGCGGTCACAGGTCCTCCGTGCCGAGCTGGGCGCGGACCGAGGCGACCACGCGGGGGAGCACGTCGAGGAAGCGCTCGACGTCGGACTCGGGGCAGCCCGGCGGCAGCGACACCCGCAGGTTGCCGTGCGTCAGCGCGCCCATGGCGGCCAGCACGTGCGACGGCGTCAGCGCGTCGGAGACGCACGACGAGCCCGACGACACGGCGAACCCCTCGCGGTCGAGGTCGGCGAGCAGCGCCTCGCCCTCGACGTAGAGGCAGGAGAACGTGACGACGTGGGGGAGCCGGTCCACGGGGTCGCCCATCACGACGACGTCGGGCACGAGCTCGGGGATCCGCGCGCGGATCCGGTCGACGAGCCCCGCCAGCCGGGCGGACTCCTCGGCCCGACCCGCCTCCGCGGCCTCGAGCGCCACCGCGGCCGCGACGACCGACGGGACGTCGGGGAAGCCGGGGACGATCTCGCCGCCGGTCGCGCCGTCGGGGAGCGGCGACCGCCACCGCACCCCGGTACGCACCGCCAGCACGCCGACGCCGGCCGGTCCGCCCCACTTGTGGGCGCTCGCGGTCAGGACCGACCAGTCGGCGGGCAGCTCGTCGCGGCCGACCGACTGCGCGGCGTCGACCACCAGGGGTACGCCGTACCACTCGGCCGCCTCCGCCGCGGCGGCCACCGGCTGCCGGGTGCCGACCTCGTGGTTGGCGCTCTGCACCGCTGCCAGCGCGACGTCGCCGTCGGCGAGCCGGGCGCGCAGCTCCTCGACGTCGAGCCGGCCGAGCGCGTCGACCGGCACGGTCTCGAGGACGTCGCCGGGCAGGGCTCGGGCGGCGTGCAGGACCGAGGAGTGCTCGACCGCGGAGGCGAGGACCCGTCGGCCCGCCCGCTCGCGGCCCCGGGCCAGGCCGCTGACGGCCAGGTGCACCGCCTGGGTGCCCGACGACGTGAACGACACCTCGTCGGCACGCGCCCCGAGGACGCCGGCCACCGACTCGCGCGCGGCGTCGAGCAGCAGGCGGGCCCGGCGGGCGTCGTGGTAGCGCCGCGAGGGGTCCGCCCAGCCCTGGTCCAGGGCCTCGACCAGCGCGGCCCTCGCGGCCGGGTCGAGGGGGAGCCCGGAGGCCGCGTCGAGGTACCCCGCAGGGGTGCTGGGCTGCGGGAACGCACCCACGGGAGGGGTGTCGTTCCGCTCCGCGGATCGTTGCGCCACGACCCGACGTTAATGCCCGCCCCCACCCGGCTCCACGCCGTGTGCTGCGCTAGTCTCACGCCGTACGTCAGACCCCCGCTCCGCGGGCGCGGTGACGCCGTCGACAGGCGGTGGGCCGACGCACCGGAGCACCGACCCTGTGGGAAGGCGATCCGTGGGCTCGACCCGCTCTCCGCGCACCTCGCGCACGCGCCTCGTCGCGCTCGTGTCCGGGTCCGCGCTCGTGCTCCTGGGCACGGCCGGCTGCGCGTCCGACTCAGCCCTCGGCCGCCTCGGCTACCCCGAGCCGGTCACCGAGCAGGGCCCGATGCTGCTCCAGTTCTGGCAGGGCGCGTGGATCGCCGCCCTCGCCGTCGGTGCGCTGACCTGGGGTCTGATCTTCTGGGCGATCATCGTCTACCGCCGCCGCACCGGTGAGGGCGCGCCGCTGCAGACGCGCTACAACCTCCCGATCGAGATCCTCTACACGGTGGCGCCGGCGATCATGATCGGCGCGCTCTTCGTGTTCACGGCCCGCGACCAGGCCGAGATCATGAAGCTGACGCCCGACCAGAAGAACACCGTCGAGGTCGTCGGCTTCAAGTGGAACTGGGGCTTCAACTACACGACCGACAACGCCTTCGAGACCGGCTCGCCGAGCCGCGTCGCGGAGCTCTGGCTGCCGGTCGACGAGCGCACCCGCTTCCAGCTGGTCTCGCCCGACGTCATCCACTCGTTCTGGGTGCCGAGCTTCCTGTTCAAGATGGACGTCGTCCCCGGCCGCCTGAACCAGTTCGAGCTGACGCCGAACAAGATCGGCACGTTCGAGGGCAAGTGCGCCGAGCTCTGCGGCACCTACCACTCGGACATGCTCTTCACGGTCCACGTCGTCTCGCGCGCGGACTACGAGAAGCACATCGCAGACCTCAAGACGAACCCGAGCGCCTTCGGCGGTGCGGGCAAGCTCGAGTCCGGCCGCATCGTCACGACGGGCGACGCCGGCGGCAGCACCTCCAACTCCGGTGACGCCGGTACCTCGACGGGAGCCAAGTCATGACCGTCCTCGCCGACCGCCCGGTCGCGTCCGCGCCCGACCCGGACGGCATGACCACGAGCGACCCGTCGCGCCGCAAGTTCGGCCGCACCATCGTCAGGTGGATCACCAGCACCGACCACAAGGTGATCGGGTACATGTACCTGATCGCCAGCTTCACCTTCTTCCTCTTCGGCGGCGTGCTGGCCCTGATGATCCGTGCCGAGCTCGCTCAGCCGGGGCTGCAGTTCTTCAGCCAGGAGCAGTACAACCAGCTGTTCACCATGCACGGCTCGATCATGCTGCTGCTGTTCGCGACCCCGCTGTTCGCCGGCTTCGCCAACGCGATCATGCCGCTGCAGATCGGGGCCCCCGACGTCGCGTTCCCGCGCCTGAACGCCGTGGCGTTCTGGCTGTTCCTCGTCGGCGGCATCATCGTCATCACGGGCTTCGTCACGCCGGGCGGCGCCGCGAGCTTCGGCTGGTTCGCCTACTCGCCGCTGTCGAACGCGATCAACTCGCCCAACGTCGGCTCCGACCTCTGGATCCTCGGCTTCACCATGGGTGGCCTGGGCACGATCCTCGGCGCGGTCAACTTCATCACCACGATCGTCTGCATGCGCGCGCCCGGCATGACGATGTTCCGGATGCCGATCTTCACCTGGAACGTCCTGCTGACCTCGATCCTGGTGCTGATGGCCTTCCCGGTCCTCGCCGCCGCGTTCGTCGTCCTCGAGACCGACCGCAAGTTCGGCACGATGGTCTTCGACGCCCAGAACGGCGGCGCCATCCTGTGGCAGCACCTGTTCTGGTTCTTCGGCCACCCGGAGGTCTACATCATCGCGCTGCCGTTCTTCGGCATCGCCAGCGAGATCATCCCGGTCTTCAGCCGCAAGCCGATCTTCGGCTACAAGGGCCTGGTCTTCGCGACCATCGCGATCGCGGCCCTGTCGGTGGCGGTGTGGGCCCACCACATGTACGTCACCGGTGCGGTGAACCTTCCGTTCTTCGCGTTCATGACGATGCTCATCGCGATCCCCACCGGCGTGAAGTTCTTCAACTGGATCGGCACGATGTGGCGCGGATCGGTGAGCTTCGATACGCCGATGCTCTGGACGATCGGCTTCCTCGTCACCTTCCTCTTCGGCGGCCTCACCGGCATCCTGCTCTCGGCCCCGCCGGTCGACTTCCAGGTGTCGGACTCCTACTTCGTGGTGGCGCACTTCCACTACGTCGTCTTCGGCACCGTCGTGTTCATCATGTTCGCCGGCTTCTACTTCTGGTGGCCCAAGTGGACCGGCCGGATGCTCGACGAGCGCCTGGGCAAGATCCACTTCTGGCTGCTCTTCATCGGCTTCCACACGACGTTCCTCATCCAGCACTGGCTGGGTGCGGCCGGCATGGCCCGTCGCTACGCCGACTACCTGCCGTCGGACGGCTACACGACCATGAACGTGATCAGCACGGTCGGCTCGATCATCCTGGCGATGTCGACGCTGCCGTTCCTCTACAACGTCTACAAGACGTGGCGGCACGCGCCCCGGGTCACCGTCGACGACCCGTGGGGCTGGAGCGCCTCGCTGGAGTGGGCCACGTCCTGCCCGCCGCCGCGGCACAACTTCACGTCGATCCCGCCGATCCGTTCCGAGCGCCCCGCGTTCGACCTGCACCACCCCGACCTCGTGGACATGGCCACGCAGAAGCGCAGCCGCACCCTCGACGAGCTCGTGGGCACCGCGTCCGCCTCCGAGGGGAGCGACTCGTGAAGGTCTCCGGCTTCCTGATGGCGGGCGGTGCGGCGTTCTACGGCCTCATCGCGGTCGTCTACTGGTTCGTCACCAAGGAGCTCGTGGGCTCCACTGCCCTGGCCCTCACCGGTGCGCTGGCGTTCCTCATCGGCTACTACCTGCTGTTCACGTCGCGGCGGGTGGGCACGCGCCCCGAGGACAACCCGGTCGCCAACATCGAGGACGCCGACCCCGACTACGGCTTCTTCAGCCCCCACTCCTGGTGGCCGATCGCCGTGGCGCTCTCCGTCGGCATCACCGTCATCGGCCTGGCCTTCGCCGTCTGGATCCTGCTCCTCGGCGTCGTCATGCTCATGGGCACCCTGATCGGGTTCGTGTTCGAGTACTACCGCGGACCGTTCGCCGACGTCTGATCGAGCGTTCTCGAGGACGGCCCCCGGAGGAATCCGGGGGCCGTCCTCATGCTCGTGGCCCGCTGACCGGACGCTCAGGGTCACCTCATGACGCAAAGATTTGTCCGTCCGGCGGCTGGACTGAGCGTCCGGAAATGCCGACACTCACACAGTGAGTACCCGTACCGCTCCCACGCTCGTCCGTCGCGCCGCGCCCGCGGCCGTCCTCGGCGCGGCCGCGCTCGTGCTCAGCGGCTGCTCGGGCATGACGCTGGGCGTCCACGCCGGCAGCGACGCCCAGGCCTCCTCGGCCAAGATCACCGTGACGCCGTCCCCGGCCAAGGCCGTCGTGCCGAGCGTCCCGCTGGTCGTCACGGTGGCCGCCGGCCGGCTCACCGACGTCGTCGTCTCCGGCCCCGGCGGCCCGGTCTCGGGGAGCCTCTCGGTCGACGGGCGCACCTGGACCTCCGAGCAGGGTGTGCTGGACTACGGCGCCAAGTACTCGGTCTCCGCCCACGCGGTCGACCGCACCGGCCTCCCCACCGAGGTGAAGCAGACCCTGAAGACCGTCTCGCCGACCACCTTCCTCGGCGTGGCCGTATCGCCCGGCAAGGGCGCCGTCGTCGGCGTCGGGATGCCCATCCAGGTGAACCTGGACCGCAAGCTCACCACCGACGGCGCCAAGATCGCGTTCGAGAAGCACGCGCAGGTCACCGTGGACGGCGCCGTCGCGGTCGGCGGCTGGCGCTGGCTCAACGACCAGGTCGTCGAGTACCGCCCCGCGAAGTTCTGGCCCGGTCACGCGAAGATCGCCGTCTCCACCCGCCTCAAGGGCGTCGCGCTCATGAAGGGCCTGTGGGGCAAGGACTCGACGGTCACCTTCTCGACCGCCGCGGCGATGGTGTCCTACGTGGACATGAACACCCACCAGATGAAGGTGACCAAGGACGGCAAGGTCATCAAGGTCATCCCGATCACGACCGGCAAGCCCGGCTTCGAGACGCGCTCAGGCGTCAAGGTGATCATGGGCAAGGAGCGCACCCGGATCATGGACGCCGCCACCGGCGGTACCGACACCAGCGACCCGGAGTACTACCGCCTCGAGGTCGAGTACGCGATGCGCCTCACCTACTCCGGCGAGTTCCTGCACGCCGCACCCTGGTCGGTCTCGCACCAGGGCCACGAGAATGTCTCGCACGGCTGCACCGGCATGAGCACCTCGAACGCCGCCTGGATGTACGCCAACGCCACGATCGGCGACGTCGTCGTCTACTCCGCCGGCCACCGGGTGATGGAGCAGAGCAACGGCATCGGCGGCGTGTGGAACGTCTCCTGGCAGCGCTGGCAGCAGTACTCCGCGCTCGCCTGAGCCCGGCACCGCCTCCCACCGCTCGACCAGCACCCCGCCCGGCTCCGCTGCGGCCGGGAGCCTCCAGCGCGCTCTGACAGCCCCTGCGGCCCCCGGTCGGCTCCGGGCACCGCCCTCCTCCCGACCGCGGGCCGCTGGGCCGCCCTGCGGGCCCTGGGCGGTCGCTAGGGTCGTCCGGACGGCGCGCACCGGCGTCGCCGAGCTCCGGGAGCTGCCCATGACCGTCCGCGTGCTGCAGGTCAGCGACGTCCACCTGACGACCTCGCCGCTGCCCGACGGCGCCGACGACCCGGGGGAGCGGCTCGACCTGGTCCTCGCGGCGGCGGTCGAGCGGCTGGGCCGGCCCGACCTGGTGGTCGCCAGCGGCGACCTGACCGACGACGGCAGCCGCGACGCGTGCGCCCGGCTCGGCGAGCGGCTCCGCGCGCTCGGCGTCCCGGTGGTGGCGGTCGCGGGCAACCACGACGACCCGGCGGTCGTCGCCGAGGTGTTCGGGCCGCCCGAGGCGCTCGTGGGCGGGTGGCGCGTCCTCGGCGTCGGCCCGTCTCGCCCTCGACGCACGAGTGGTTCCAGCTCGATGGCGCGCAGGCGCTGGCCGCGATGCTCGCGCAGCGCCCCCACGTCGCCGCGGTGCTGTCCGGCCACCTGCACCAGCCGTTCGACGGCACGGTCGGCGGCGTCCGGGTCCTCGGCGCCCCCTCCACCTGGGTCGGGATCAGCCACGAGGGAGACACCTTCGTCGTCGGCGGCGACGAGCGCACCGGCGCCCGCGTCCTCGACCTGCACGACGACGGCACCTGGACCACGTCGCTGCTGACGGCCTGAGGTCACGCCGTACGCCAGAAGGCCCGCCGACTCCCGGGGGAGGGGCGGGCCTTCTCGCTGTCTACGGGCCGGTCAGTGGCCGTCGGGGCCGAGGACCGACGGGGCGTCCTTGCCGGCGGCGGCCAGCTCGGCGACCTCGTGGTCGTGCTCCTCGTGACCGTGGTGCGCGGCCTCCTCGAGCTCGGCCTCGGTCGGCCGGGCGACGTTGTCGTCGAACCACAGGCGGGAGAACCGCGCGCGGCGCTTCTTGCCCTTGAGGCCCGGGGTCGCGACCCCGTTGGCGTCGGCGGCCGCCGGAGCCTCGAGCACCGGCATGTCGACCTTGCCGCCGAGGATCTTGGCCTTGTCGTCCTCGGAGATCGGCGTGTGGATCTCGATGTACTCGCCGTGCGGCAGCCGCAGGATCTGGCCGCTCTCCCGACCGTGCAGCAGCAGCTCGCGGTCGCGGCGCTGCAGGCCGAGGCAGAAGCGGCGGGTCGCGAGGAACGCCAGCGGCGGGAACACGAAGATGCCGATGCGCGTGAACCACGTGATCGAGTTGAACGAGATGTCGAACGTCTGGGCGATGATGTCGTTCGCGCCGTTGAGGATCAGGATGCCCATGAACGTGATCGCCATGACGCCGATGCCCGTGCGGGTCGGAGCGTTGCGCGGCCGGTCGAGCAGGTGGTGCTCGCGGTGGTCGCCGGTGATCCAGGCCTCGAGGAACGGGTAGCCCAGCAGGAGCATCAGGAGCACGCCGGGCATCACGATGGCGGGGATGAAGATGTTCCAGCTCCACGTGTGGCCGAGGAAGTCGGCCCACTCCCAGCTCGGCGCCGCGCGGAGCATGCCGTCGAGGAAGCCGATGTACCAGTCGGGCTGCGATCCGGCCGTGACCTGGTCGGGCACGTACGGTCCGTACGCCCAGATCGGGTTGATGGTGACCAGGCCGCCCATGAGCGCGGTGATGCCGAAGACGACGAAGAAGAAGCCGCCGGCCTTCGCGGTGTAGACCGGGAAGAGCGGGTAGCCGACGACGTTGCTGTTGGTGCGGCCGGGCCCGGGGTACTGCGTGTGCTTGTGGTAGAAGATCAGCACGAGGTGCAGGCCCACGAGGGCGAGCAGGATGCCCGGCACCAGCAGGATGTGGAACGAGTACAGCCGCGGGATGAAGTCGCCGCCCGGGTACTCCCCGCCGAAGATGAAGAACATCAGGTAGGTCCCGAGGATCGGGATCGACTCGACGATGCCGGCCACGATGCGGACGCCGACGCCGGAGAGCAGGTCGTCGGGCAGCGAGTAGCCCGCGAAGCCCTCGAGCAGGCCGATCATGACCATCGAGCCGCCGATGACCCAGTTGAACTCGCGCGGCTTGCGGAACGCTCCGGTGAAGAAGATCCGGAACATGTGGACGATCATCGCGGCCATGAAGAACAGGGCCGCCCAGTGGTGGATCTGCCGGATGAGCAGGCCGCCGCGGATGTCGAAGCTGATGTTCAGCGCGGAGGAGTAGGCCTCCGACATGGGCACGCCCTCAAGCGGTGCGTACGAGCCGTGGTAGACGACCTCGGTCATCGACGGCTTGAAGAACACCGTGAGGTAGACGCCGGTGAGCAGCAGGATGAGGAACGAGTACAGCGCGATCTCGCCCAGCATGAACGACCAGTGGTCGGGGAAGATCTTGCGCAGGTTGCTCTTGGCCAGCGACGAGATCGGCGCCCGCTCGTCGGCCCGGCTGATCGCCTTGCCGGCCTCGTTGACGATGACGCTCACGCGCGCTCCCAGAAGCTCGGGCCGACCGGTTCCTGGAAGTCGCTCTGCGCGACCAGGAAACCCTCTTCGTCGATCGTGATGGGCAGCTGCGGCATCCGGCGTGCGGCCGGGCCGAAGATGACGGCGCCCGAGTCGGACAGGTCGAACGTCGACTGGTGGCACGGGCAGAGCAGCGCGTGCGTGCGCTGCTGGTAGAGCGCGATCGGGCAGCCGACGTGGGTGCAGATCTTGGAGAACGCCAGGATGCCCTGGTAGTCCCAGCCCTCGCCCTGCTGCGACTTGATGTCGCCGGGGCGCATGCGGACCAGGATGATCGAGGCCTTGGCGCGGGCGTTCTGGTTGCCCTCCTCCTCCTGGACCCTGTCCAGGCCCTCGGGGGAGGCCGACACCAGCGTGCCGACGGCGAGGTCCTCGGGACGCAGCGGCTGACCGGTGACGTCGACGACGATGCGGGTGCCCTTGCGCCAGATCGTGTTGCGCAGCGACGTACCCGGCAGCGGGCCCATGTCCTTGAGGATGACGATGAGCGGGATCGGGAAGAGCAGCAGCGCGCCGATCAGGGTGCGGCGCACCATCTTGCGCTCGACGAAGCCGGACTCCGCGACGCCCTCGTCGAACATCGCCTTGGCCGCCGCGCGGTCCTCCTCGGAGGAGCCGAGGGCGTGGCGCTCGTCGATGATCTCCTCGTCGGCCATGAGCTTCTTGGCCCACTGGATCGCGCCGAGGCCGATGAGCAGCGTCGCGAGGCCGAACAGGACGCCGAGCAGCAGGTTGGACAGCTGCACCGTGCCGACCGGACCGAGGTCGATGAAGACGTTGGTCGGGACGGCGACGTAGGCGGCGACCCACGCGATGGTGAGCAGCGCCGACAGGCCGAACATGAGCGAGACCTGGCGCTCGGCGCGCTTGGCGGCCTGGGGGTCGGTGTCGGTGATGCGCGGGCGGTGCTCGTGCATGGGGAAGGCAGGAGCCTCCTCCGCGAGCTGGATCTCGGTGCCCTTGTCCACGGTCATCGAACCTTCGCCCCGATCCACACGGCGGCGAGCAGCAGCGCGCCGAGACCGGCCGTCCAGACGAACACGCCCTCGGTCACGGGGCCGTACGAGCCGAGCTCGAAGCCGCCGGGAGCCGTCGCGGTCTGGAGGTGGTCGATGTACTTGATGATGTCCTGCTTGGACTTCTGGTCCAGCGTGGAGTTCGGGAAGTTCGGCATGTTCTGCGGGCCGGTCGCCATGGCCTCCCAGATCTCGCGCGGCGTCGCCTCCATGAGGCTCGGCGCGTACTTGCCGTCCGAGAGCGCGCCGCCGCGGCCGGCGAAGTTGTGGCACTGGGCGCAGTTGGTGCGGAACAGCACGCCGCCGGTGGCGAGGTCGGCGTCGGTGGTGTCGACGTCGGACGCGGTGGGGATCGCCGGGCCGGGGCCGAGGGTGGCGACGAACGCCGCGAGGGCCGCCACCTGCTCCTCGGTGTAGATCGGCGTCTTGCGCGGCGCCTGCTGGGCGGGCTGCGCGAGCGGCATGCGGCCCGTGCTCACCTGGAAGTCGACCGCGGCCGCACCGACGCCGATGAGGCCCGGACCCTGGCTGGTGCCCTGGGCCGCGAGGCCGTGGCAGGAGGAGCAGCCCTCGAGGTAGAGCTGCTTGCCCTGGTCGATCACCGCCGCGGACGCGGTCGTGGGGGCCGCCTCGGCGGTGCCGGTGACCGCGGCGTACCCGACGCCGGTGGCCACGAGGCCCGCGAGGAGGACGACGAGGCCGGTGGCCTTGTGCCGTCGTAGTGAGGTGCTGGTCACGAGTGCGCCTTCGTGTGGTGGTTACGGGGGCGGGTCGAGTTCCGGAGCGTCACTTGATGAGGTAGATCATCGTGAACAGGGCGATCCAGACGACGTCGACGAAGTGCCAGTAGTAGGACACGACGATCGCCGAGGTGGCCTGGCGGTGGGTGAAGCGGCGCGAGGCGAAGGTGCGGCCCAGCACGAAGAGGAAGGCGATGAGGCCGCCGGTGACGTGGAGGCCGTGGAAGCCGGTCGTGAGGTAGAAGACCGAGCCGTACGCCGAGGTCGACCAGGTGACGCCCTCGTTGACGAGCTGGGCGTACTCCGTGATCTGACCGGCGACGAAGACCGAGCCCATGATGAACGTGATCATGAACCAGCGGCGGAGCTTGTGGACGTCGCCGCGCTCGGCCGCGAACACGCCCATCTGGCAGGTGAACGACGACGCCACCAGGATGAAGGTGTTGACCGCCGCGAACGGGACGTTGAGCTTCTCGGTGTACTCCGACCAGACGTCCTGGTTGACCGCCCGCATCGTGAAGTACATCGCGAACAGCGCCGCGAAGAACATCAGCTCGCTGGCCAGCCACACGATGGTGCCGACGGACACCAGGTTGGGCCGGTTCGCCGGAGCGTGTGCGGGTGCGTTCTCGATCACGGTTGCGGTCGCCACGCGCGGCATTGTGTCAGGTCCGGGGCGCCTTCGCGGCCCCACCCCCTCACTCCGCGGCACGGCGCGTCGCACTCGTGGCCGAGGTACCGCTCCCGCGTTCCGTCGCACGGTAAACCGGCTCCCTCGAGGTGCGTGGGACCGCCTCCGTCGGTGCGCCGACGAGCGGTCCACGGCCGTCCCCGGCCCGGGTCGCGGGGGCGGGTACGGAGCCCGTCCTGGCACCGGCCCACGGCCCGGGTTCGCTGCGCTCCGCGGCGGCCTCCCCGGCATCGCCGACGGCGGCGTCGCGCGGGGCGCTCCCCGCCGGGCGTGGAGGCCCGGGATGGCTACGATGGCGCCATGAGCACCGCCGCCGCCGAGCGTCCCCTCACCGTCCTCGTCTACAGCGACGACGTCACGGTCCGGAATGCGGTCCGCACGGCGCTGGGCCGTCGGCCGGCGGCCGACCTCCCCCTCCTCGCCTACGAGGACTTCGCCACCGAGGCGGCGCTGGTGCGCCGGATCTCGCAGGGCGGCGTCGACCTCGCGATCCTCGACGTCGGCGTGCCCTCCGGCGGGATGGGGATCTCGATGCGGATGCGCCGCGAGATCCACAACGCCCCGCCCGTGCTGCTCCTGACCGGCCGGCCGCAGGACGCCTGGCTGGCCACCTGGTCGCAGGCCGAGGCCGTCGTCCCGCACCCGATCGACCCGCTGGTGCTCGCCCGCTCGGCCGCGGCGCTGCTGCGCCCCCGGGTGGCCGTCACCTCCGCCTGACCCGCGGCGCACCTCTCTTCTCCGCGCCCGTCCACGGGCGGGCGTCCCGTCCGCGCCGAACCCCGCCCCCTGCGCGGCCCGCTGCTGGCTAGGGTTCGGCGGGTGAGCACCCCGGTCCCGCCCCCGTCCGTCCCGGCGCCCGACCCGGTCGAGCGCGCCTGGCCCGACCTCGTCGCCGCGCTGCTGCGCCGCGAGGACCTCGGGCCCGACGACACCGCCTGGGCGATGGGACGGGTCATGGACGGCGACGCGACCCCCGTCCAGCTCGCCGGGTTCCTCGTGGCGCTGCGTGCCAAGGGCGAGACGGCCGGCGAGGTCGGCGGGCTGGTCTCGGCGATGCTCGACCACGCCGCGCTCGTCGACATCGACCCGTCGGTCGGCCCGACGGTCGACACCTGCGGGACCGGCGGCGACCGGTCGCACACCGTCAACATCTCCACCATGGCCGCGGTCGTGGTCGCGGCGGCCGGCGCCCCGGTCGTGAAGCACGGCAACCGCGCGGCCAGCTCGGCCGCCGGCTCGGCCGACGTCCTCGAGGCGCTCGGCGTCGCGGTCGACCTCTCGCCCGGCCTCGTGGGGGAGTGCCTGGCCGACGCCGGCATCGTGTTCTGCTTCGCGCCCGTGTTCCACCCGGGCATGCGGCACGCGGCCGTGGCCCGGCGCGAGCTCGGTGTCGCGACGGTGTTCAACGTGCTGGGGCCGCTGGCCAACCCCGCCCGGCCTGCGGCCCAGGTGGTCGGCTGCGCCGACGCCCGGCTCGCGCCGGTGATGGCGCAGGCCCTGCTCGAGCGCGGGACGCGCGCTCTCGTCGTACGCGGCACCGACGGGCTCGACGAGCTCTCGACCGCGGCGCCGACGACGGTCTGGGACGCGACCGGGTCCGCGGTCGTCGAGTCGCAGGTCGATGCGCTCGACCTCGGCATCGCACGGTCCGCGCCGGGTGCGCTGCGCGGTCAGGACGCGGCGTACAACGCCGCCGTCGCCCGCGCGGTGCTCGCAGGCGAGCGGTCCGCGGCGCTGGACCCGGTGCGCGACTCGGTCCTGCTCGGCGCGGCCGCGGCGATCGTCGCGCACGACTCCGTGGGCGGCGCCGGTGGCGGCTCGGTCGGGGACCGGATCTCCGGTGCGCTGCCGCGAGCCGCGGCCGCGATCGACGACGGCTCCGCCGGGGCCCTGCTCGACCGGTGGGTCGCCGTGTCGCAGCGCCTCGCCTCGCGCTGATCCCTCTCGGGCGGTCGCGTCAGTCCAGGCCGATGGCGAACGCGCTCTCGAGGTCGTGGCGGCTGTAGGTGCGGAACGCGATGTGCGTCTGCGTCTCCACGATGCCGGGCACGCGCGCGATGCCGTCGGTGACCACCGCGCTGACGTCGTCGAGCTCGCGCACGCGCACCAGCGCCACGAGGTCGAGGTCGCCGGTGACCGAGTAGACCTCGCTCACGCCGTCGAGGGCGGCGATCGTCTCGGCGACGCCGTTCACGGCGTCGACGGCGGTGCGGATGAAGACGAGAGCGGTGACCATGGCCGCCACCCTAGGCCGCGCCGCACGGCGATGGGCCGGGTCGTCACGACGCGGTGATCCGGTGGCCGGGGCGGACCGGCCCGGTCAGCCCGCCGGGCGCAGGTGGCGCTCGGGGAGGGGGGCGGTGACGACGTCGGCACGCGACGCCGACTGCAGCCGGGCGAGCAGTCCGGCGGCGCCGTGGGCCGGCAGCGACCACGCGACCGGGACCGGTCCGGGCACGAGGCGGACGCTGTCGGACTCGAGCCACCGCAGGATCCGCACGGTCTCCTCGACGAGCGCGGCCGGGGCCGGGCCGGCGGCCGGCTCGACCATCTGCTGGCCAACATCCTGCTGCTGGCCCACCCGCGCTTGCTGGGCCGGCCGGTGCGCTTCGTGGATGACCGGC
>JBGAJT010000055.1:0-14834 GCA_044224785.1 Candidatus Nanopelagicales bacterium
CCGCCGCGGGATCGGCATCCGTCGGCGACGCACTGCGCGGCCGATGCGTGACGAGCCACCAGATCCCGAAGAACGGCAGCACGAGCGGCACGAACAGGTAGTCGCGCCCGTACCAGAACCACACGCTCGACTTCGGGAACGCGCCGCCGTCGACGACGCTCCAGGTGCCGACCACGAGGACGCCGACCAGCTCGGCGACCATCGCCACCGTCGCGATCCGCCGCCACCCCGGGGTGTCCTTCACCAGCGCCACGGTGATGAGGACATACACGACCGCCGCGACCGCCGACAGCGTGTAGGGCAGCGGTGCCGTCGAGAACTTCGTCGCGAGCTCGAACAGGACGCGCGACGTCGCACCGATCGCGAGGATCGCGTAGACGACGACCAGCGCGCGACCCGCGCCGTGCTTGGTCGAGGAGCCCGACGACGGAGCGGCGTCAGCCACGTCCGGTCCAGACCTGCTGCAGCCGCACGACGAGGACGGGTACGACGAGGGCCGCCACCGCGACCACGCCCGGACCCCACCGGCTCGGCTCGCCGGTGCCCCACCAATACGTCGCCGGCCCGGCCGCGAGGCAGACCACGAGGTAGGCGAGGAACACCGCGGGCTCGAGCGGGGCGGACCCGCCGACCCACGCGACCAGGCACTGCACGGTCATGACGACGAGCGCGACCTCGACCAGCCCGATGAGGACGAGCAGCCACGGAGCGAGCCGCTTGTTCGCGAGAGCGAGGACGCCTGCGACGACGGCCAGGACCACCGAGAGCACGGTCACCGCGAGCGATGCCGTGGGTGCGGGCCAGTCCGGCCCGACGGCGGACGTGGCCGCGACGGCCGTGGCGGTGAGCACGCGTCGATTGTGCCCCGCGCCGCCGTACGCCGGTCAGGCGGGCACGGCGAGCAGCACGGCCGCGACGAGCGCGGTCACCATGCCGATCTTCTGCGCCGGGCGCAGCCGCTCGGCGAGCACGTAGCGCGCCAGCAGCACCGTGGCCGCCGGGTAGAGCGACCCGAGCACCGCGACGACCGAGAGCATCCCGGTCTGCACCGCGATGACGTAGACGCCGTTGGCCCACGCGTCGAAGCCGCCGGCCACCACGCCGAGCCAGCGGACCCGGGTCGCGTCCGGCAGCAGCGGAGTGCGACGACGCGCCGCGACGACCACGGCGAGGCCGACGAGGACCAGGGTCGAGGTCGAGCGTGCGAAGACGACCGGCCACAACCCGGCGTCCGACGGCGCGAACGAGACGAAGGTGAAGAACAGTCCGATGCCGACGCCGGCGCCGATCGCGAGCGCCAGTGCACGCGGTGTGACCCGCTGGTGCGTGCTGTCGTCGGTGGGTGCCTCGGGCTCGAGCCCGACGGTGATGATCGCGACGACGGCGAGCGCCATGCCGACGTACGCGAGGGTGCCCGGCCGCTCCCCGCGCAGCAGCCCGACGAGGACCGGGATCGCGGCACCGAGCACCGCGGACACGGGCGACACCACGCCCATCGGCCCGAGGCTCAGCGCGGCGTAGAGCGCGAGGATGCCGAAGGACCCGAACGCGCCGGCGAGGATCCCGGGGACCGCGCTGCCCGCGGCGTCGCCCGTGACGAGGAACGCGAAGGGCAGCACCAGCAGCAGGCCTGCGGGCGTCGTGATGACCAGGGTCTGCAAGGGGGTGGACCGCCGCGACGCGAGACCGCCGACGAAGTCGCCGATCCCCCACAGCACCGCCGACACGAGGGCGAGGACGGCGGGCACCGCGCAAGTCCAGCACAGGATCCGGGGGCGGCCGAACGGGGGACGTGCGACCTGCGGCGCAGGGCCATCCGGGTGAGGGCGGTGACGGCGCGTGCGCCGCTCTGACCGGCTGTCGCAGCGACACTCCACCGAACGGATGAAAGGTGGGCCGGGTGGGTGACCCGACGTGGACGCGCTCCGTAGCGGACCCGCACAATCGAGGTCGCCGCCCAGACCAGTGCTGGGCCGGGCAGACGCGTGCGGCCCTCGACCCGACGGCCGCGCACGGCCCGGCTCGCCCGCACCGGGGCGGCGAGGACTCAGGGAGTCGCGTCCGGGGGGATGCGTTCGCCCTGAACGTCCGGACTCGGGAGGTACGGACGTAGGTCCCACCGGAGCGGGGGTCGCCGCACCGGTGGGGCCGCCCGTACCCCCGGGCGGGACGCTGCCTGCCGCGACTCCGCACGCCGACCGCGAGCACCATGTGCCTGTGGCCGTGGCTGTGCGGCTGGGGGACAGGCTCCACCGCTTCACGACACCGTGGCGGGACTACCCGAGCGCGGCGGATCTCTCGCGCCTCACGCCCGCCGGACGCGACCGCGTCGTCGACCTCGTGCGCGGCGGCTCGCTGGTCGTGGTGGTCTTCGGCCACTCGTTCATGGCGGCGGTGCGGTTCACCGACGAGGACGGCCTGGTCCCCTCCAACACCCTCGCGGAGACGCCGTCGCTGCAGCTGCTCACCTGGCTGCTGCAGGTGATGCCGCTCTTCTTCGCCGCCGGGGCGTGGGCCAACGCGCTGTCCTACCGCAACGCGACGTCGTACCCGGTCTGGCTGTCGGGGCGGGTCCGCCGGCTGCTGCGGCCCGTTCTGCTGTACGTCGTGTTCTGGGTGCTCGCGATCCCGTTCATCGCCATCGCGGCGCACAACGTGTCGCTGCCGCTGCTCGGCATCAGCACGCAGCTGCTGTGGTTCCTCGGTGCCTATCTGCTCGTCATCGCGATCACCCCGGTGCTCGTGCGGTTCTCCTCGCGGCCGGCGTTCGCGATCTTCTGGTGGCTCGTGGCGGCGGCGCTGCTCGACGTCGTCGGCCTCTACGTGGGGCCCGACTGGGTGCGGCTGCTGAACTTCGTGGTGGTGTGGGCGCTCGCCGGGCAGACCGGTCTGCTCGTGTTCTCCTCCCACCGTCCGCCCCCGGCGCAGGCGCTCCGGTTCGGCCTGCTCACCTTCGCGCTGAGCGTCGCGTTCGTGGCGCTCGGACCGTGGCCGCGCTCGCTGGTCGGGATGCCGGACGCGCCGATGTCGAACATGGCACCGCCGTCGGTCGTCCTCGCGCTGCATGCCGTGACCATCGCGATGGTCGTCGCCGCGGTGTACGACGGGCTGACCACGCTGGCGCGGCGCGAACGCGTGTGGCGCGCGACCTGCGTCGTCAACGCCGCCGCGATGACGATCTACCTCTGGCACATCGCCGCGCTGATCCTCGCGCTGCTCACGCTGCAGCGGTTCGGCCTCAACCTCGTCGGCTTCTCCACCGACGGCTGGGTCCTGCCGCGGCTGGTGTTCTGGCTCTGCTTCGCGGCGTACACGTCGGCGCTGGTGTGGCTCGCACGGCCGTGGGAGCACCTGCACATCCCGTGGTGGGACTCGGTGCCCGTGCACTCTCCGACGCGGTCGTTCCCCTACCGCGTGCGCACGCTGGTGTCGGTCGCGGGGATGCTCGTCGTAGCCACCGGGATCCTCGCGCTGTCGATCACCGGTCTCGTCGGCTTCCCCTACAACTCCGCCCTCAGCTACCACGGGGTCGATGTGACGTCCGGGATCGCCTGCGGCACAGCACTTCTCGGGATGGTGGTGGTCCGAGCGTCGGCGGTGGGCGAGCCGCGGCGCAAGGCGTCGTTCGCGCACCCGGAGCGGTCGACCGTGCGCGACGCCGGTACGCCCGACCCGCGGGTCAGCGGCGGCTGAACGCCGAGAGCATGTGGTCGCGGACGGCGTCCATCCGCCAGACCGGCGCGGCGTCGTCGGGCCGCAGACCGTCCTGCCAGCCCCAGTCGGAGACCGCAGCGACCACCGCGGGATCGCGGGCGACGATCGTGACCGGCACGTCGTGGTCGGCGCCGGTGCCCGACACGATCGTGGCCGGCTGGTGGTCGCCGAGCACGAGCACGACGAGGTCCGACCGCTCCGACTGCAGGAACGACACCATCGTCGCGAGCGAGTAGGAGATCGACGACTCGTACGCCGCGCGCACCTTGACCGGGTCCGACCAGATGTCGGCGCCCTTCGGCCCCGTCATCCCGCGGAAGACGGTGCCGTCGCCGACCGACTCCCACGGCACCAGGCGCGGCACGGGCGTCCACGGTGCGTGGCTCGTCGCGAGGTCGACCTCGGCGAACACCGGTCGGTGCCCCGGCGCGAGCTCGGTACGCCGGAAGGCGTCGAGCGTGTACTGGTCGGGCATCGTCGCGTAGCCGAAGCGCTGGCCGACGTACCCGGAGTTGTGCTCGTCGTAGACGTGCTCGTAGCCGTAGAACTGCTGCCCCTCGGGCCACGGCTTCTCGTTCGACGGCACGACGGCGACGGTGCGCCAGCCGGCGGTGGCGAAGGCCGACGCGAGGGTGAGGCGGGGTGTCGTGAGGAGCGCGTCGTAGCGGCGCTGGGTGTCGACCCAGAGGCCCGACTGCAGGGTCGAGTGCGCGAGCCAGCTGATGCCCGCGAACGTCGGCGACGTCAGCCAGGCGCTGCGCGAGGACCAGCCCGCCGCGCCGAGCCGCGTGGTGCCGGCGTCGAGCTGCGCCCGCAGCGCGGCCGATCCGGTCTGGTCCTCGAGCGCGGTGCGGCCGTAGCTCTCGACGAAGACGACGAGCACGTCCTTCCCGCGCAGCGCCGACAGCAGCCGGTCCGGCGGCGTCTGCGCCCACGGGTCGTCGGCCGAGGCGGTCGCGAAGTCGCTGCCGTCCGAGAGCGCCGACACCGTCTGCTGCACGTCGCGCGCGACCACCGACGCCGAGCGCGCCGACGCGACCTGCTCGCCGCTTCCGACGTGGACGCCGGTGACGGACGCCAGCACCCACACGGCACCCAGAGCCCCGGCGGCGAGGAGGGTCTGCCGGCGGTGCCGCTGCGCCACGTGCGCGAGGTGGTAGGCCGACGCCGGCAGCAGCAGCAGGACGCCGACCGCCGCCGCGACCGCACCCACGACGGCGAGCTGCGCGCGGACCTGCCCCGCACCGTCGGCGAGCAGCGACGGGACGTAGCCGAGGTAGGTCCAGTCCGACAGCGGCTGGAACGGTCGGCCGAGGGTGCTGACGAAGCCGAGGTCGAGCACCTTCACCAGGACGACGACGCCGAGCACGGCGCCGGCCACCGCCGCGACGAACCGGCCGGCGCGCGTGCCGACCGTGCCGACGAGCAGCGCGAGCACCACACCCTCGACCGGCACCGCGAGCCACGCGGCGGCCGAGGCGCTGCCGAGGTCGTCGGGCGCGAGCAGCGCGACCCACACGAGGAGCAGGGCGGCCACCGTCACGAGCCGACCAGCACGACGCCACCTCGACGCCGGGACCGGCACCCGCCCGTCGCGGTGCCGGAACAGCCAGACGATGTCGCGTCCGAACGACTCCGCGAGCAGCGCGAGCGCGACCGCGGTGACGAGCACGGCGAGCGCGTCGGGGAGCGCACCGGCCGCGACCACCGCGAGGACCACGCCCTGCACGACGGCGACGACCTTGCACCAGTAGCGCGGCGGCGCCGAGGCCCGCAGCCACGGGAGCGCCCAGGAGGCGGCGACGAACAGGTAGCGCGCGAGCCCGATGAGGAGCACCCACGGCCCGAGCGACGACGCGACGGACACGCTCAGCACGAGGATGAGGAACGCGTCGGTCTCCATGTCGAAGCGCGCGCCGAGCTCCGACGCGGTGCCGGTCGCGCGGGCGACCCGGCCGTCGACGCCGTCGAGCAGGATCACCACGAGGGAGATGGCCGCCACGGCCAGCCCGTGGGTCGAGCCGCCGACGTACGGGTCGACCACGAGCGCCACGACGACGCCCACCAGCACCAGCCGCACGAGGGTGACGACGTCGGCCGGGCCGAGGGCGGGAGCGCCGCCGCGGCGTCGGAGCGCGCGCGCGAGCAGCCCGCAGCCGACGACGACGGCGAGGAGCCCCGCTCCCGCGGCAGGCGGAGCCAGGACGCCGAGGGCCAGCAGTGCCGCGACCAGGAGGGCCGACGAGCGGACCGCCGCGCCCACGACGAAGTGAACCGCTCGCACGGAGCCTCCGTTCATGAGATACCTGGGAGAACGGTCGGGACCGTCGCGAGGTTCATTCGGGAGAGGTGGGGGCGGTGACCGCGCAGGCGTTCTGGATCACCGGTCCCGGAGCCGGCGACATCCGCGGCACCGAGCTCCCCGACCCGGGTCCCGGCGACGTCGTCGTCCGCACCCTGTTCTCCGGCGTCAGCCGCGGCACCGAGCGGCTGGTCCTGCAGGGCCGGGTCCCCGAGAGCCAGCACGACCTCATGCGCGCGCCCTTCCAGGACGGCGACTTCCCCGCCCCGGTGAAGTACGGCTACCTCAACGTCGGCGTCGTCGAGGCCGGTCGTGCCGACCTCGTGGGCCGCACGGTGTTCTGCCTCTACCCGCACCAGACGCGCTACGTCGTCCCCGCCTCGGCCGTCGCGCCGCTGCCGCACGACGTCCCGGCCGAGCGCGCCGTGCTCGCGGGGACGATGGAGACCGCGCTCAACGCGCTGTGGGACGCCGCACCGCTGCTCGGCGACGACGTCGCCGTCGTCGGCGCGGGCATGGTCGGCTGCTGCGTCGCGCGGCTGCTCGTCCAGATCCCCGGCGTCCGCGTGACCCTGGTCGACACCGACCCGACGCGGGCGGTCGTCGCGGCTGCGCTCGGCGTGGAGTTCTCGTCGCCGGCGACCGCACGCGGCGGACGCGACCTCGTCGTGCACACCAGCGCGACGTCGGCCGGGCTGCAGACCAGCCTCGCCCTGCTCGCGCCCGACGCCGAGGTGCTCGAGCTCAGCTGGTACGGCGACACCGAGGTCACCCTCGCGCTCGGCGGCTCGTTCCACTCCTCGCGCCTGGCTGTGCGCGCGTCGCAAGTGGGTGCGGTGGCGCGCCGTCAGCGCGACCGGCGCACCATGCAGCAGCGGCTCGAGCTCGCCCTCGACCTGCTGCGCGATCCCGCCCTCGACGTGCTGCTCACGGGCCGCTCGGCGTTCGAGGACCTGCCCGACGTCCTGCCGCAGCTCGCCGACGGCCGGCTCCCCGCGCTGTGCCACGTCATCTCCTACGGCGAGGGGTGAGCCGGATGTTCACCGTCACCGTCCGCGACCACATGATGGTCGCCCACTCGTTCCGCGGCGACACGTTCGGACCGGCGCAGCGGCTGCACGGGGCGACCTTCGTGGTCGACGCGTCGTTCCGCGCACCCAGGCTCGACGCCGACGGGGTCGTCGTCGACATCGCCCTGGCGTCGCAGGCGCTGCACGAGATCCTCGGCGACCTGAACTACCGCAACCTCGACGACGTCGAGGAGCTCGCGGGCACCAACACCACCACCGAGGTCCTCGCGCGCTTCGTCGCCGACGCGCTCGCCGCGCGGATCGAGGCCGGCGGGCTCGGGGAGTCGGCGCGGAGCATCACCGGTCTCGTCGTCACGCTCCACGAGTCGCACATCGCCTGGGCGAGCTACGAGCGTGCCCTGTGACCCTCGTCCACGTGCTGCTCCCCGACCTCGTCGACGACGTGCGCCGTCCGTCGGGAGGGAGCATCTACGACCGCCGTGCGCTGGCCGGTCTCACATCGCTCGGCTGGACGGTCCGCGAGCACGTCGTCCCCGGTCCGTGGCCCTGGCCGGCGCGCGACGCGGTCCGCGCGCTACGGGTCGTGGTCGAGCGGATCCCGGACGGCTCAACGGTTCTCGTCGACGGCATCATCGCCTCGGCCACCCCCGACGTGCTCGTCCCGGCGTCGCGGCGGCTGCGGCTCGTCGTCGTGGTGCACCTCCCGCTGGGCGAGACCTTCCCGGGCAGCGGCGACGTCGCGACCGTTCGCCGTGACGAGCGCGCCGTGCTCGAGGCGGCCGACGCCGTGGTCGTGACGAGCGCGTGGACCCGGCGTCGCGTGCTCGCCCGCTACGACCTCGACCCGGCGACCGTCCACGTCGCCGAGCCCGGCACCGACCGCGCGCACCCCACCCGCAGCCGCCCGGACGGGGTCCGGCTCGTGCAGGTCGCGCCGCTCACCGCGATCAAGGGGCACGACGTCCTGCTCGACGCCCTCGGCCGGCTCACCGACCTCGACTGGTCGCTGCGCCTGGTCGGTGCGACCGACCTCGAGGTCGCGTACGCCGCGAGCCTCGGGCCCGCCCTCGACACGCTCGGCGACCGCGTGAGCCTCACCGGTGCGCTGGGTCGTGCCGAGGTCGACGCGGTGCTCGCGGAGACCGACCTGCTCGTGGTGCCGTCGCGCACGGAGACCTACGGCATGGCCGCGACCGAGGCGCTGGCCCGCGGCATCCCGGTGGTCGCCTCGGCGGTGGGCGGGCTGCCCGAGACCCTGCGCGGCACCGGGACCGACGACGACCTGCCCGGCGCGGTCGTCGCGCCCGACGACGCCGAGGCGCTCGCGGCGGTGCTGCGCGGCTGGCTCGAGGACGAGACCCTCCGCGCCCGGTGGCGTGCGGCAGCACGCCGACGGCGCCAGGCGCTGCACGGCTGGGACCGCACCGCGCTCGTGGTCGCCGACGTGCTCGCCGACGTCGCGCACCGGGCGCAGCCGCCCGAGGCGGTGGCCCGGTGAACCGGCGCGCGCTGCGCATCGGGGCGACGGTCGCCGTCCTCGCGATCCTCGTCTGGCGGCTGGGACCCGGGCCGTTCGTCGAGGGCCTGCACGCGGTCGACCTGCCCACCGTGCTCGCGGTCCTGGCGATCAGCGCCGTCACCACCACCGCCTGCGCGCTGCGTTGGCGCCGGGTGGGCGCCGGCCTCGGGCTCGACGTCCCGCTGCGGCCCGCGGTGGCGGCGTACTACCGCTCGCAGCTCCTCAACAGCGTGGTGCCCGGAGGCGTGGTGGGCGACGTCGACCGCGGCCTGCGGCACGGCCGCGACGTCGGCAGCCGACCGCTCGCGCTGCGCGCGGTCGCGTGGGACCGGGTGTCGGGGCAGTCGGTGCAGCTCGCGGCGACCGCCGCCCTGCTGGTGCTGCTCCCCTCGCCGCTGCGCGGGGTCGGCGTCGCCCTCGTCGTCGCGGTGCTGGTGCTCCTGGCTGCCGCGGCGGTCGCGCCGCGTCTGGGGTCGGGCGCCTCGCGCCTCGGCCGCTGGGTGCGCGTGGCCGCCGACGACGTGCACCAGGGTCTGCTGCCGCGCCGTACTGCCGCTGCGGTCGTGGGTCTGTCGCTGGTCGTGGTCGTCGGGCAGGTCGCGGTGTTCCTGCTGGCCGCGCGCGCGGCCGGGGCGCCGATGTCCTTCTCGCTGCTGGTGCCCGTCGCGCTGCTGACGCTGCTCGCGATGGCGGTGCCGCTGCACGTCGCCGGCTGGGGGCTGCGCGAAGGTGCTGCGGCGTGGGCGTTCGCGGCCCTCGGACTCGGAGCCGACCTCGGCATGCGCACCGCCGTCGTCTACGGCGTCGTCGCGACCGCCGCGACGCTCCCCGGTCTCGTCGTCATCGCCGTCGCCGCGCTGCGCCGCCGGTCGCGCCCCACCACCGGCGCGCCGGCGGGCGCGCTGGTCCCCGCCGAGGCGGTGCTCCATGGCTGAGCGTCCGTACACCGTGGTCTCCGCCGCGGTCTCCCTCGACGGCTACCTCGACGACGCGACCGACGAGCGGCTGGTGCTCTCGACATCGGCCGACCTCGACCGCGTCGACGCCGTCCGCGCCGACAGCGACGCGATCCTCGTCGGCGCCACCACGGTCCGGCGCGACGACCCGCGGCTGCTCGTGCGCGATCCCGCCCGCCGCCTGGCCCGCGTCGCCGACGGCCGGTGCGCGACGCCGGTGAAGGTGACGGTGACCCGCAGCGGCGACCTGGCTGCGGGCTCCGCCTTCTTCGCCGACGACGGCGCCGACAAGCTCGTCTACGCCGCGAGCCCGGTGGTCGACCGGCTGCGCGCGACGCTCCCCGCGACCGTGGTCGACGCCGGTCCGCTGCCGTGCCCGTCGTCGGTCGTCGAGGACCTCGCGGCCCGCGGCGTACGTCGGCTGCTCGTCGAGGGCGGCTCCGAGGTGCTCACCCAGTTCCTCTCCGCCGGCCTCGTCGACGAGCTGCACCTCGTGGTCGCGCCGTTCCTCGTCGGCGACTCGCGCGGCACCCGGTTCCTCGGCGATGGCGCCTTCCCCTGGTGCCCGTCGAACCGCGCGCGCCTGCTCGAGGTCCGCCAGATCGACGACCTCGTCCTGCTGCGCTACGCCCTCCAGCCCGCCGACGCCCACTCGCCGCTCGACCTCCGAAAGTCCCTGAGCCGCAGCTGAGTGCCGGTGACGCACCCCATCTCCGCCGGCAGGAGATGGCGAGACGGCCGCACTACCGTCGAAGGACCAACCAGCGACGGACAGGGGATGCTTCGTGATCGACTTCCAGAACGGCGCGGTCTACAAGCTCAACCAAGTCGACCCCCAGGTCGGCCACGACTCCGTGGCCCCGCTGCTGCTGCAGGACGAGACGGTCGCTGCCGCCTTCAAGGGCGCACGCGACATGGTCGTCTTCACGTCCAAGCGCATCATCGCGGTCAACGTCCAAGGACTGACCGGCAAGAAGGTCGACTACTCATCGCTCCCCTACGCACGCATCCAGGCCTTCTCCGTGGAGACGGCGGGCGCGATGGACCGCGACTCCGAGCTCGAGGTCTGGTTCAGCGGGCTGGGCAAGGTGAAGCTCGAGTTCGGTGGTTCGGTCGACATCAAGTGGATCGGCCAGTGGATCGGCTTCCACTGCCTGTGATCCGGGGGTGATCCATCGCCAGCACGTCGGCCGCGACGGCGCTCAGCCGTCCTGGGCGATGACGAGGCGGTAGCCGAGGTCGAGGTCGTCGAGGGCGAGCAGGTCGGCGTACCGCTCGTGCCAGGCGCCGGACTCGAGATCCCGTCGCAGCGCCGAGGTCGCGCGCTCGACCGGCTCCTGCGGCATGAGGGCGAGCGTGCTCATCGCCGACCGCGCGAGCGGGTCGAGGTAGACCTCCGGCCGACGCCAGTACGCCGCGAAGAACCCATCGCGGCAGTCCCACGGCACCGGGAGCACCCGCACGTCGCATACCGGACCGAGGCCCTCCACCGCCGTCGCCAGCCGGGCCAGGTCCCGCTCGCGGTCGAAGACCTCGGGCAGGTAGTCGCGCGCGAACCAGAAGGTGCGCTCGAGGACGTCGAGGTCC
Organism: Candidatus Nanopelagicales bacterium; assembly: GCA_044224785.1. Taxonomy (GTDB): domain Bacteria; phylum Actinomycetota; class Actinomycetes; order S36-B12; family CAIYMF01; genus Longivirga. The sequence continues at coordinate 11,110 of JBGAJT010000055.1, forward strand.
CACGTGACGACCACCTGGCGCCCGGCCACCCGGCGCAGCTCCCGCAGGCCGGCGAGCGGATCGGTCCAGTGGTGCAGGGTCAGCACCGCCAGCGCGGCGTCGAAGGACCGGTCGGCGAAGGGCAGGTGCTCGGCCACCGCGCGCACGACCGGCGCGCCGCCGGCGCGACGCTGCCCGACCATCACCGCCGACGGCTCGACCGCGACGACCCGACGGCCGCGCGGCTCGTAGGAACCGGTGCCGGCACCGACGTTCACGACCGACGCGGCCTCACCGAGTGCGGTGACGATCGCGGACTCCCACGAGGGCTCGGGCTGCCGGGTCCCGGCGTACCCAGACCCGATGCGCTCGTACGCCTGCCCCGACACGGGACCAGGATGCCCCGGGAACGACGAAGGCCCCCGGATCGGGGGCCTTCACACGTGGTGCGCGAGGGGGGAGTTGAACTCCGAGTTGGGCACGGTCCGTACATGGCGTCGCGTGCCATCGTCTGCTGTTTGCGCAGATCAGGCGGCCGCGGTTCCATTTCTGCTGTTGGTGCGTGTCGGAGCGTCCCCGGCCTTCCGTGACCATTCTTGTGACCACGCTCGTAGCGTCCTCGCCACGCGCCCAACGCTCGACGGGGATCGCACCGAGCAGGGGGGGGTTGGCATCGTGGAACACAAGCCTGCTCGCGGGACGGAGGAAACGATTGGACTTCATCGGCTTTGATGCCGCCTCGCAGCAAGCCGTGCAGTTGCCTGACGGCGCGCGTTGGACCGTTCGTGTGGAGCGAGTGGGTGCACCCATGTGTCCGACTCGGTGGTCTGCCGTCCCGATCTACCTGGCCCGTCTCAGCTTGCGGCGCCTGTTGAACCGGGCCGATGCCTGGAAGGTCGTCGTCGTCAACGGGGACTGGACGGACAACGATGTGGCGCTGAGCCTGTCCTCGGTCTCTCGGGGCTGGCTACAACCCGCCGTTGGTGTCGAAATCTGGGGCCGTTCCCTCACAACGCGACAATCTGCCAACGCCTACGCACTTGAGGTACGAAACGCATTGGTCAGCAGTGGCGGCATCCCGGATTCGTGACTGGGAGGGCGCGAGCCCCCACACCCCTCCGAAACGGAACTCCGCCGCGCTAGAACTCAACGGCGTACAGACCGACGGGGGTTACTCGGCGATGAAGGACGCCCATCCGTCGTAACTCCCCTCATGCCTGTTCACGATGGCGACCACCTCGCGCGTGAAGTCCTCAGCGGATTTCTGATCGCAGGCGTCGCATCGGTGAAACTCGATGCCCACTTTGAGCAGCTTTCGCTGCACGTCCGAAATAGTGAAGCCTGCATTTTCCAGGTCCTGCATGGCGGCATCCGCCTTTGCCTTCTTGAAGTAGGCCAAGTGGTCAACTTGTCGTGGCACATCCCCCTTGTCCCCCATGGAGAGCCTCTGTGCAACAAGGTCGGAGGTCAGAGCAAGCTGGTGGTTGATGTCCTCAGGCATGACGACATGCTGGGGGACACATCGTCCCTATTCAAAGGCGGCGCGCTGACGCGCGCTCAGGCCCCGGCTCGTGATACGTCACCGAGAGGCGAACCACTGCGCGGTGGAGCCAAGATTCGACGCCGTCGTTGGTGGGCGACCTAGCCTGTGGGGGTGGCAACCCGATGGACCCGCACGCACGACGCATATGGCGCGCGGCAGGCGCTCCGCGACATCGACCAGGGAACCCCGTGGGCGATCGTCTGGTGTGGCGGAAGCGTCTCTCGCTCCAGCGACAGTCCGGTGGACACGGACTGGGTCGCGTACCTACGTCGGCACCTGATCGAGCCGGCGAAGCGCGAACAGCTATTCGCCGAAGCCATGCGCAGGGGCGAAACGAAGACCGTCGTGATGGCCGAGCGATGGGAGGACCCACAGTCGTGTCCGCTCATCCTGTTCTACGAGGGCGGCCCCTACCTATTGCCGGAACGGGACGACCCCACGCGGCCCTGAGGCTTGTCGAGATCGAGTCCTTCTCCTAGGTCGACGGCTTCTAGAACCACGTCGGAGGACGCAGCCGTCTGGACAACGTCAGCCCGCCCAAGGAACGCAGGTCACGACTCGGACGATAGATCCGGGGGCCTTGCTGACCGGCGTCACGTCATCGCCCGCCCGCCCTGCGTGCCACGAACGCTTGCCGCATGGCCGCCATCCAGCGACACCGCGCTGTCCACGGCGTCAGGCGACGCGCAGACGACGTCACCGTTCTCCTTTGAGGCTCGATGCAGCGTTTCGCGCCCCTGGTTACGTGTAGGGGTTGAGGGCGGTTGCCGACCGGGAGGATGGGCGCGTGCGCAAGCAGGGGGAGACCGACTTCCTGGGCTGGGTCTCGACCAGCCGGGACGGTCTGCGCAAGACGGCGTACCTCCTGTGCGGCGACTGGTTCCTGGCTGACGACCTGGTCCAAGACACGCTCACCCGCCTCTACGGGACCTGGGGGCGCATCGCCGGCACCGGGGACCCCGGCCCCTACGCCCGCAAGGTCCTGGTCAACCTCTACCTCGACCATCGGCGACGACCGATGCGCCGCGAGGTTCCCCTCGCTGAACTGCCGGACGCCGCGGTCGAACAGTCGAACGGGGTGGACGGCGACCGGGACCGGCTGATGGCCGGCTTGGCGCGGGTGCCGAGCGGGCAGCGGGCGGTGCTGGTGCTTCGCTACTGGGAGGACCTCTCGATCGAGCAGACCGCCCATGCCCTCGGCACCACCCCGAGCAACGTCCGCTCCCAGGCCAGCAGAGGGCTCGACGCCCTGCGTGCCGCACTGGCCGCGGATCCCGTCACGACCGCCGAGGAGGCGCTGTGATCGACACCGACCTCAAGGAGATGTTCTCCGCTGCCGTCGCCCAGCCCGACGTTGACCGCATCGACACCGACGCGGTCCTGCGCGGCGGGCGTCGCCGCCAGCGCATCCGCACAGCTGCGACCGTCGGTTCCGTGGCCGGGGTACTCGTGCTCGCAGGTTCGCTGGTCGTCAACGGGACGCGAGAGCCAGAGACCTTCACGCGGCCGGCGCCGCCCGCAGCCACCGCCTCCGCCACCCCCCAGCAGCAGATCGCAACCAGTCCGTCCGACATCGTCGGTCGCTGGGAGGCAGTCGAGCTCGACGGGCAGCCGGTCATGGCCGGTGAGGGCCTCGTGGAGCAGCGGCCGATCCTGTACTTCGCCACGCTGAACGGCAGCGACACGACGTGGTCGGGCGCCGGAGTCTGCAACGCCTTCGTCGGCACGTTCTCCATCAATACGCAGGGCGACTTCCGGGCGCAGGGGCAGCCCGGGACGTTCCGCGCCTGCCTCCAGCCGGACACCTACCCCGGCAACCCGGCCGCGGTGCTGGCGGCCCGCAAGGCGGTCATCAGCGGCACCGGCATTGCGGCAACGCTGACGCTGCTCAACGCGAAGGGCGACGCCCTGGCCACCTACAAGCGCTTCGACTGGACCACGGACAGCACCGTCCTCCACGCGGGCCCGGGCGACGGCACCCCATCGGACGCCTACCTGCGCAGCTACGTCGGCATGCTCGCCGCCGACGCCGCGGACCGGGCCGAGGCAGACGGCTGGAAGCCGCAAGTACGCGATCCAGGCGATGCGGTGGACCTGGCCTTCCAGCAGGGGCGGCTGCGCCTGTTCACCGACGGCACCGGCGTCGTCCGAGAGGCCCGCCCCGACGGTCTCGGGCCTGACCCCAACGCGGCCACGAGCGACG
>JBGAJT010000056.1:0-14664 GCA_044224785.1 Candidatus Nanopelagicales bacterium
AGCGCCACGCCGCCGGGCGCGGCGCGCGGCCCCGCGCCTTCACTCCAGGGCCGGCAATTCCAGCCCGGCCGCGCGCACGAACGCGTCCAGGTCGGCGAGATCCTCGAACACGGCCTCGGCGCCGCGGAAGTCCTGCGCCCGCGTGTACGCGTTGACGGTGACGAAGGTGCACAGTCCGGCGGCGCGTGCGGCGGCGAGGGCGCTGCCCACGCCGAACCAGCCCGGGACGATCTGGCGCGACTGCGTCCAGCCGAACACCCACGGGATCGCGCGCAGCGCCTCGATGCCGGCGTCCGCGGACGCGCGGCGCGCGGGCCGCGAACCGAGGTTCAGCTCCGCGAGCTCCTCGACCGGGGTCGACGTCGCGAAGTAGCGCGGCAGGTCGGGGTCGTCGACGAGGCGGCGGTACGCCTGCTGCGCCTCGATCGAGACGAGGTCCATCGTCGGGTCCCACTTCGCGAGGTTCTCGGCGTTGGCGCGCGGCTGCTGGTGCAGCACGGTCGCCTCGACCACCGCCGCGAGCAGCTGCTCGAGGTTCTCGCGGGCGAGCGAGGGCAGCAGGTACTTGTCGGAGATGACCTCGCCCTGCTCGGTCAGCTTGATCTCGCCGTCGAGCACGCCCCACGGCTGCGCCATCACGGCGTCGTAGGTGGGGCCGCCGCCGCGGCCCACGGTGCCCCCGCGGCCGTGGAAGAGCCGCAGCCGTACGCCGTGCGCGCGGGCGACGTCGCGCAGCCGACGCTGGGCGAGGTGGATCTCCCACTGCGACGTCGTGATGCCGGCGTCCTTGTTGGAGTCGGAGTAGCCGAGCATGACCTCCTGGACGTCGACGCGGAGCTCGACGATCCGGCGGTACGACGGGTCCTGCAGCAGTCCGTCGAGCAGCTCGCCTGCGCGGCGCAGCTCGTCGACGGTCTCGAGCAGCGGCACGAAGCCGATGCGCGCCACGTCGCTCGACAGGTCGACCAGGCCCGCCTCGCGTGCGAGCACGACGGCGGCGAGGACGTCGTCGACGCCCTTGGTCATCGAGATGATGTAGGTCTCGCAGACCTCCGGCCCGTGCTGCTCCAGCGACTCGCGGATGGCCACGAACGCGTTGAAGGTGCGCAGGTCGTCGCCCTCGAGCGGGGGCGGCGTCGGCGCGAGGGGCCGTCGTGACTCCAGCTCGCGCGAGAGCAGCGCCCGCCGGTGCTCGCGCGGCAGGTCCTCGTAGCGCCAGCCCTGCTCGCCGAGCCGGTCGACGAGGACGCCGACGGCGCTGTGGTGCGCGGACGCGTGCTCGCGGACGTCGAGGGTGACGAGCGACAGGCCGAACGCCGCGACCGTGCGGATCGCGCGCTCGACCATCCCGTGCGCTGCGAGCTCGCCGCGGTTGGCGGCCAGCGAGTCGCGCACGAGCAGCAGGTCGTCGAGCAGCTCGCGGGTCATGGCGTAGTCGCGGCCGGGCCGGTGCGGAGTGCCGGCAGCGATGCGCGCGCGGGTGTGGTTGAGCTTCGCGTGCACGCAGGTGAGCTTGAGCCGGTAGGGCTCCTCGGCGTTGAGCCGGCGGAACCGTGGGTCGAGGTCGTCGAGCGCGGCGAGGTCTGCGTCGATCGACGCGCGCAGCGCCGGCGAGACGTCGTTGTGCTGCTCGGACACCGACAGGTCCTCCAGCAGCTTCTGGATGATCGGCAGCAGGTCGCGGACGGCGTGGTCGCGCACGATGTCGACGACCTGCCGCGTGACGTCCGGCGTCACGAACGGGTTGCCGTCGCGGTCGCCACCGATCCACGACCCGAACGACAGCGGTCGCGCGTCGGCGGGGAGCTCGACGCCGATCGCGGCGAGCGCGGCGGCGAGGTCGTCGAGGACCGCGGTGACCGGGCCACGCGCGAGGTCGTCGAGGTAGTAGAGCGCGTTGCGCGCCTCGTCGAGCACCTCGGGCCGGTCCAGGCGCAGCTCGTCGGTCTGCCAGAGCAGGTCCACGAGCTCGGCCGCGCGGCGCGCGACGCGGGGGTCGTCGAGCCCGACGCCGTCGGCCTCGGCGCGGTCGAGGAGGTCGGCGATGCTGCGCAGCTTGAGCAGCACCGAGCGGCGGGCCGCCTCGGTCGGGTGCGCGGTGAAGACCGGACGTGCCGACAGCCGGGTCATGGCCGCACCGACCTCGTCGGCGCCGACCTCGCCGGCGCGCACGGCGGCGTCGATGCGCCGGGCCGCGGCCGACAGCGGGTCGCCCTCGAGGCGGCGCGCCTGCTTCTGCTCGCGGGACCGGTGCACCTGCTCGGTGACGTTGGCGAGGTGGAAGTACGTCGAGAACGCGCGGGCCAGCCGGATGGAGGTCGGCAGGTCGATCCCGGAGAGCACGTCGCTGGTGGCCCCGAGGTCGTGGCGCGAGGCGCCGCGGACGTCCTCGACGAGGGCGAGCAGCTCGGCGGAGTCCTGGCGCACGAGCGTCTGGCCGAGCAGCTCGCCGAGGAGGCGGATGTCGCTGCGCAGCGCCGCGGTGTCGTCGGCCGCGTCGCCCGGCAGGCCGGCGGGGGCCGGGGCGCCGGGGACGACGACCGGGGTGTCGGGGGATCGGAGTTCGGTCACGGCGTCCGTCCGAGGTCGTGGTGCTCGGGGCGAGGGGACGCGCGGCGACGTCGGCGCGCAGTGAGGCAACCCTACCCAGCCACCCGCACCCCAGCGAAACGCCGATCCACCCAGCCGTCGATGCGTGATGACGCCGCCTTCTACCCCCGCGTCATCACCCACCGACCGCGCCTCGCCGTCGATGCGTGATCAGGCCGTCGTCTAGGCCGGCGTCATCACCCACCGACGGCGGTGGCCTCCGTCGCGAGGGGAATGCTTTTCCGTCCGGAATGATCGCAGGGTCGAATTTTGGATTTCTCTGGAATTTGTCATCGCGGGCGATTATCGACAGACTGCGAATAGCGGCCGGAAATGCGCGGCCCATTTCCTGGAGGGGAATTCTCATGGCCCAGAAGGTGCAGGTCGTCCTGGTCGACGACCTCGACGGCGGTGCGGCGGAGGAGACGGTCACGTTCGCCCTCGACGGCGTCGCCTACGAGATCGACCTCTCCCACGACAACGCCGCGGCCCTGCGCGACACCCTCGCGACCTACGTCGGCCACGCCCGCCGGCTCGGCGGCGGCACCCGGCGCACCGGTGGCAGCCGGTCCCGCGCCCGGTCGACGTCGGACGGCCCGAGCCCCGCCGCGGTGCGCGAGTGGGCCAAGAGCCAGGGCATCGCGGTCAACGAGCGCGGGCGGATCAGCGCCGACCTGCAGGCCAAGTTCCAGGCCGCCCACCCCTGATGGCGGTACTGGCGCAGCGCGAGGACGGCCTCGAGATCGACGAAGACCCCGCACGGGTCGACCCCGACCGCACGTACGACCTCGTCGTGGGGCAGGGGTACTGGGCGAACGACCGCAGCCGGGAGCAGGTGGCGCGCAGCATCCCGGCGTCGTGGTGCTTCGGCGTCTATGACGGCGCGGAGCAGGTGGGCTTCGCCCGGGTGGTGACCGACCGGGTCACGTTCGCCTGGGTCTGCGACGTCATCGTCGACGAGCCCTACCGCGGGCGCGGCATCGGGCACTGGCTGATGCGCACGGTCACCGAGGCGGTGGGGGCCACCGGCGTACGCCGCCAGATCCTCGCGACCGCCGACGCGCACGAGGTCTACCGCTCGGTGGGCTACGCCGAGCTCGACCACCCCGAGCGGTGGATGGAGAAGGACGACCGGCCCCCGGTGGGCGAGCCGGCCGCGCGCGGCTGACGAGCGGAGGAGGCATCCGATGACGGTGCTGGCACGGCGCGACGACGGGCTCGAGGTCGACGACGACCCGGAGCGCTTCGACCTCGACGTCACGTACGACCTGGTCGTGAAGCAGGCGTACTGGGCCACCGAGCGCACGCGCGACTTCGTGGCGCAGACGATCGCCGCGTCCTGGTCGTTCGGCGTCTACGACGGCGACCGGCAGGTCGGGTTCGCCCGCGTGGTGACCGACCGGCTCACGTTCGCGTGGGTGTGCGACGTCGTCGTCGACGAGCCGCTGCGCGGGAGCGGCATCGGGCACTTCCTCATGCAGACGGTGACCGACGCCGTCTCGAGCACGATCGTGGGCTGGCAGGTCCTGCGCACCCGCGACGCGCACTCGCTCTACCGCGACCTGGGCTGGACCGACCTCGTCGAGGCCGACCGCTGGATGGAGATCCGCCCCTGATCCGCCGTTGACATGTGTCCACACGCCGGGACACCGGCGCGTGGACACATATCAACGGTTGGGTCAGGCGGCGAGGCGGTCGATGAGGATCCCGACGACGACCACGGCGAGGCTCGCGACGACGCCCCACACCAGGACGACGAGCGCCCAGGCCCGCGTGGTGCGGTCCCACCAGGCCCACGCGTGCGGGGCGCGCGAGCGCGGTGTCGACAGGATGACCTTGCCGAGCAGCCAGAACGCCGTGCCGATCGCCCAGAGCAGCCAGCCGGTGCCGACACCGGTCCAGGCCGCCGCGATCGCGGACACCGGCGGTACGGCGTTCTGCTGCTGGTAGATCAGCAGCGTCGGCACGAGGAACGCGGCCGCGAACGGCATCGCGCACAGCAGGACGTACCACGTGGGCGTGAACAGGCCGAGGTCCTCGGCGGGCGGGCCGACGCCGGCGTCGACGGTGCCCACGACGTCGGTCACCGCGGCGTCCGGCTCGGGCAGCGCGTGCCCGGCGGAAGCGGGCTCCACAACCTCCACGACGTCGGCGACGACCTCGTCCGAGGCGGGCAGGTCGGGCGTGGTTCCGGACATCGTCAGCTCCGCAGGGCGCTATCCCGGGCGGGGCCCCGTCCGGGCGCGACCAGGCTAGGCCGCGACCCGCCGACGTTGCCCGACGACGAGCGTCAGCCGGTCGTGGCCGGCGCTGCAGCCGCCTCGGCCGCCGCCCGTGCGCCGCGGGGGCCGAGGAGGAACGCCGCCAGGTAGAGCAGCGCGGCGACGCCGATGAGCGCGGGGTAGCCGACGACCAGCGCGACGTACTCCAGGCAGCCGCCGACCATCGCACCGAGCAGGTTCGCGGCGAACGAGCTGGTCGGATCAGGGGCGTCGTCGAAGCGCGTGGCGAAGACGATGTTCGACGCGAACACCGGCCCGAACGCGATGGCCACCGCCGCCACGACGCGCGCGGCGACGGGCAACGAGAGCAGCCACCCGACGGGCACCAGGTAGGCGATCAGCAGGGTGGCCGCGAGCAGCCCGAAGGCCCAGGGCCGGGACGGTCGCCGTGGCAGCCGGCGGGTGACCTCGACCGCGAGCAGCACGACGACGAGCACGCCCGCGAACACGATCGCGTTGACGACCCAGGTGGTGCCGAACAGCAGCGCCGACCACGTGACGGCCCGGGTCTCGAGCAGCAGGAACGCGGCGCCGAGGCAGGCGAGGTCGGCGTACGGCGTCATCCGGCGCAGCGGCCCGCCGACCCAGCGGACGGCGAGCAGCGACAGCGCCAGGATCACCGCGATGGTGAGCAGGAAGGTCGCGGGGATGGTCGGGGTACGGAGGTAGAGGAACGGGCGGTCGTCGTGCACCGGCCCGGGACCGTCGACCGAGGCGACCGTCGTCGCGTTGCTGCCCGGCGCCGGGCACTTCTGGTCCGCCTCCGCGAGCCCGACCGTGATGACGGCGCTCTGGTTGGCGTAGGTGTCGACGCACGGCGCGTGCCCGAACGCGGCCGAGGCGGTGTTCGCCAGCCGGCCCACGAGCCAGGGCTCGCGGTAGAAGTTGTACATCGAGAACGTGCCGCCGGGCTTGAGCACGTCGCGCACGTTCTCGGCCGCCTCCTGCGTGAACAGGTAGCTCTCGAGCCGCAGCTGGTTGGAGCCCGCGACGAGGGTGAGCGAGTCCGGCAGCGCGAAGACGACGAGGTCGTACTTCTTGTCGGTGTTGTGCAGGAACGCGCGGCCGTCGGTGATGTACGACGTCACGCGCGGGTCCTGGTAGGGGTGGTCGGGGTGGTAGGCGACCCCGAGGTCGTGGATGCGCGGGTCGATCTCCACGGCGTCGACGTGCTTCGCGCCGTTGCGCAGCGCGAGGGCGACGTCGGACCCGTTGCCGGCGCCGATCACGAGGACGTCGTCGAGCGCGGTGCCGGCCCGCCGCTCGTAGGGCAGCGGGTAGAACGACTGGGCGTTGACCCGGGCCGCGATCGGCACGATCGACTGGTGCGGGATGCCGTTGGCCAGGACGCTGACGCCCTGGTAGCTCGAGCCGTCGGGTGCGTCGACGGTCCGGAAGATGGTGTCGATCTTGTAGTACGGCGACCAGATGGCGCCCTGCAGCGAGCCCCACAGCATCACCAGGACGACGACGGCGGTCGTCGGCCACACGACCCAGCGCGGTGTCCGCACCAGCGCGAGGGTCGCGGCCGCGAGGAACAGCGACCACACGAGCGGCGGCGCCGACAGGAACGACATCACGGCGAAGAGCACCGTGCCGATGAGGCTGCCGACGAGGTCCCAGCGGTAGGCGTCCAGGCGCGGCAGCTCCAGGAAGCACTGCGCGGTGAGCAGGCCCGGCCCGGTCATCACCAGCGCGACCGCCGCGAAGACGATCCCGAGCGTGACGACCGGCGGGAAGCCGCTCGAGGTCTGGATGGCGGTGAAGTAGATGAGGTCGCTGCCGGAGCGGTCGATGCCGTTGGGTGCCACGAGCACCAGCACCACGAGGGCCGCGAGGCTCGCCGGGAACCACCACGGCGACCGGCGTCCGGGCTTGGCCATGAGGAAGCCGAGACCGATGCCCAGGAACGACCCGAGCAGCACGATGTTGGAGAAGTAGGCGAGGTTGAGGAGGTTGGCGCCCAGCCACCGGATGAGCATGAGCTCGGTGAAGAGCATGAGGGCGCTGGCGACGACGAGGCGCACGCGGACCGGCATGCGCGCGATCCTGTCGGATCCCGCGCCGCCTTGCGTCCCCATCTGCTGCTGAGCGCGGCGTGTCCGCGGCAGATACGGACGCGAGGCGGCGGGTCGGTCAGGGGCGGTGCACGAGCTCCGCGGTCGGCTCCGCCTCGGTGTGGAACGCCCAGAACGTCTCGGCGACGGTGTCGGGCTCGAAGCCGGGCTTGCGCAGCAGGCCGTCGATCGTGACGGTGCCGGCGTGCAGACCCGTGGTCTTGTTCTCGCGGAACACGGCAAGGGCGAAGGCGCGCAGCGCTGCCTTGTCGAGGGTGAGCGCGATGGTGCCCGGCCACGGGTTGAGCGAGACGCCGGACCCGGTGACGACGAACGTGCCGCTGCCGCGCTCGCGCATCGCGGGCGCGAGCTCCTGGTAGGTGGCGACCGCGCCGAGCGTGCCGACCGCGAGCGCGTCGAGCACCTGCTCGCTCGTCACCTCGCCGGGGCCGACGTCGATGCCCACCGAGGCGTTGTAGACGACGACGTCGGGCGTGCCGACGGCCTGCTGGAGCGTGCGGAGCGCCCCGCGCAGGGACGCCTCGTCGGCCAGGTCGGCGACGTACGCCGTGGCGTGCGTGCCCTGCTCGGCCAGCTCGCCGACGAACCGGTCGCCGGACTCGTCGTCGAGCACGAGCAGCGCGACGTCGCCCTCCCTCCCGAAACGACGGGCGAGCGACATCCCCAGGCCGGGGCCGACTCCGATGACGACGGTGAGCACGCTCCGACGCTAGCGGAGCGGGCGGCAGGGGCAAGCCGGTCCCGCTGGACCGGCCTCCCGCCGGCGCCCGGTTCACCCTCGGCGTAACCCGTGGCGGAACGTCTCGGCCCCCGCACGGGTTCATGCGACATGAGGCCTGGGGGAACCCGGGCTAGTCTTGCGAGACCGGCCGCCGCGCGGCTGCGTCTGTGGAGGAGAGTGCAGATGTTCGAGAGGTTCACCGACCGGGCTCGCCGGGTGGTCGTCCTGGCCCAGGAAGAGGCCCGGATGCTCAACCACAACTACATCGGCACCGAGCACATCCTCCTCGGCCTCATCCACGAGGGCGAGGGCGTCGCCGCCAAGGCGCTGGAGTCGCTCGGCATCTCCCTCGAGGCCGTGCGCCAGCAGGTCGAGGAGATCATCGGCCAGGGCCAGCAGGCGCCGTCCGGGCACATCCCGTTCACGCCGCGCGCCAAGAAGGTCCTCGAGCTCTCGCTGCGCGAGGCGCTGCAGCTCGGCCACAACTACATCGGCACGGAGCACATCCTGCTCGGCCTGATCCGCGAGGGCGAGGGCGTCGCCGCCCAGGTCCTCGTGAAGCTCGGCGCCGACCTCAACCGCGTCCGCCAGCAGGTCATCCAGCTGCTCTCCGGCTACCAGGGCAAGGAGCCCGCGGCTGCGGGCGCCGGCCCGCAGGAGGGCACGCCCTCGACCTCCCTCGTCCTCGACCAGTTCGGCCGCAACTTCACGCAGGCCGCGCGCGAGGGCAAGCTCGACCCGGTCATCGGGCGCGAGAAGGAGATCGAGCGCATCATGCAGGTGCTCTCGCGGCGTACCAAGAACAACCCGGTGCTCATCGGCGAGCCCGGCGTCGGCAAGACCGCCGTCGTCGAGGGCCTGTCGCAGATGATCGTCAAGGGCGAGGTGCCCGAGACGCTCAAGGACAAGCAGATCTACTCCCTCGACCTCGGCGCGCTCGTCGCCGGAAGCCGCTACCGCGGCGACTTCGAGGAGCGCCTGAAGAAGGTGCTCAAGGAGATCCGCACGCGCGGCGACATCATCCTGTTCATCGACGAGATGCACACCCTCGTCGGAGCGGGTGCGGCCGAGGGCGCCATCGACGCGGCGTCGATCCTCAAGCCGATGCTGGCCCGCGGCGAGCTGCAGACGATCGGTGCGACCACCCTCGACGAGTACCGCAAGTACGTCGAGAAGGACGCCGCGCTCGAGCGCCGCTTCCAGCCGATCCAGGTGGCCGAGCCGACGCTCGCGCACACCATCGAGATCCTCAAGGGCCTGCGCGACCGCTACGAGTCGCACCACCGGGTCTCGATCACCGACGCCGCGCTCGTCGCCGCCGCGACGCTGGCCGACCGCTACATCAGCGACCGGTTCCTGCCCGACAAGGCGATCGACCTCATCGACGAGGCCGGGGCGCGCCTGCGCATCCGCCGGATGACGGCGCCGCCGGACCTGCGCGAGTTCGACGAGCGCATCGCCGACGTCCGCCGCGAGAAGGAGGGCGCGATCGACGCGCAGGACTTCGAGAAGGCGGCCTCGCTGCGCGACAAGGAGAAGAACCTCCTCAACGAGAAGGCGCAGCGCGAGCGCGAGTGGAAGGCCGGCGACCTCGACGTCGTGGCCGAGGTCGACGACGAGCTCGTGGCCGAGGTCCTCGCGACCGCCACCGGCATCCCGGTCTTCAAGCTGACCGAGGAGGAGAGCGCGCGCCTGATCCACATGGAGGACGAGCTGCACCGGCGCGTCATCGGCCAGGAGCAGGCGATCAAGTCGCTCTCCCAGGCGATCCGGCGTACGCGTGCGGGCCTCAAGGACCCCAAGCGCCCCGGCGGCTCGTTCATCTTCGCCGGCCCCTCGGGCGTCGGTAAGACCGAGCTGTCCAAGACGCTCGCCGAGTTCCTCTTCGGCGACGAGGACGCGCTCATCTCGCTCGACATGTCGGAGTTCTCGGAGAAGCACACGGTCTCGCGGCTGTTCGGCTCCCCGCCCGGCTACGTCGGCTACGAGGAGGGCGGCCAGCTCACGGAGAAGGTGCGGCGCAAGCCGTTCTCGGTGGTCCTCTTCGACGAGGTCGAGAAGGCCCACCCGGACATCTTCAACTCGCTGCTGCAGATCCTCGAGGACGGTCGCCTGACCGACTCGCAGGGCCGCGTCGTCGACTTCAAGAACACCGTCATCATCATGACGACGAACCTCGGCACCCGGGACATCGCCAAGGGCCAGAACCTCGGCTTCTCCAACTCCGAGGACACCAAGTCGTCCTACGAGCGGATGAAGAACAAGGTCAACGACGAGCTCAAGCAGCACTTCCGCCCGGAGTTCCTCAACCGCGTCGACGACATCGTCGTGTTCCACCAGCTCACGCAGGACGAGATCGTCGAGATCGTCGACCTGATGGTGGCCCGCCTCGACCAGCGGCTCAAGGACAAGGACATGGGCATCGAGCTCACGCGGGCGGCGAAGGACCTCCTCGCCGAGCGCGGCTACGACCCGGTCCTCGGTGCGCGTCCGCTGCGCCGCACGATCCAGCGCGAGATCGAGGACGCCCTGTCGGAGAAGATCCTCTTCGGCGAGCTGCGTCCGGGCTCGATCGTCGTGGTCGACGTCGAGGGCGAGGGTGCCGAGCGCGCCTTCACCTTCCGCGGCGAGACCAAGTCCGAGGTCCCGGCGATCGAGGAGATCGTGCACGACGTCTCCACCACCGCCGGCCTGCAGGCCGTCCCGCGCGCGGTCGCGGCCGCCGGGTGACGGCGTATCCGGTTGGCCCGGTACGCCGGACCCGTGCGACCCTGGACGCACCATGACGTACCAGCACGACGATCTCGACGACCTCGACCAGACCGACTACGTCGAGGACGACGTCGACCCCACCGCCGGAGCGCTCGATCTCGCCGATCGCGCGGCGCTGCGCCGTGTCGCGGGCCTGTCGACCGAGCTCACCGACGTCACCGAGGTCGAGTACCGGCAGATCCGCCTCGAGCGCGTCGTCCTCGTGGGCGTCTGGACCGAGGGCACGCTCCACGACGCGGAGCGCAGCCTCGAGGAGCTCGCGCGACTCGCGGAGACCGCGGGATCCGTCGTCGTCGACGCCCTCATCCAGCGGCGCGACCGGCCCGATCCCGCGACGTACATCGGCTCGGGCAAGGCGCAGGAGCTGCGCGCGGTCGTCATCGAGAGCGGCGCCGACACCGTCATCGCCGACGGCGAGCTCGCACCCGGCCAGCTGCGCCAGCTCGAGGACGTCGTGAAGGTGAAGGTCGTCGACCGCACCTGGCTGATCCTCGACATCTTCGCCCAGCACGCACGCAGCCGTGAGGGCAAGGCGCAGGTCTCGCTCGCGCAGATGCAGTACCTCCTCCCGCGCCTGCGCGGCTGGGGCGAGTCGCTGTCGCGGCAGGGCGGTGGCGCCGGTGGTTCCTCCGGCGGCGTGGGCACCCGTGGCCCGGGTGAGACGAAGATCGAGACCGACCGCCGGCGCATCAACAAGATGGTCGCGAAGCTGCGCCGCGAGATCCGCGAGATGAAGACCGCGCGCGACACCCAGCGCGCCGACCGCAAACGGCACGGAGTGCCCAGCGTCGCGATCGCGGGCTACACCAACGCGGGCAAGTCCTCGCTGCTCAACCGCGTCACCGGTGCCGGAGTGCTCGTCGAGGATGCGCTGTTCGCGACCCTCGACCCCACCGTCCGCAAGGCGCGTACGCCGGGCGGCCGCGACATCACCGTCACCGACACCGTCGGGTTCGTGCGCCACCTGCCCCACCAGCTCGTCGAGGCGTTCCGCTCGACGCTGGAGGAGGTCGCCGACGCCGACCTGATCCTGCACGTCGTCGACGGCAGCGACGAGGCGCCCGAGGAGCAGCTCACCGCCGTCCGCGAGGTGCTCGCCGAGATCGGCGCGCAGGACGTGCCCGAGCTCGTCGTCATCAACAAGGCCGACATGGCCGACCCCGTCGTCCTCGCGCGCGTGCAGCGTCGCGAGCCGCACTCCGTCGTGGTCAGCGCGCGCACGGGCGCCGGCATCGAGGAGCTGCTGCGGCGCATCGACGACGACCTGCCGCACGCCGCGGTCGCGATCGACCTCGTCGTCCCCTACTCCCGCGGCGACCTCGTCGCCCGCGCCCACCGCGAGGGCGAGCTCGACACCGTCGAGCACGTCGAGACCGGCACCAGGCTCATCGGCCGCGTGAACGAACCCCTGGCCGCCGAGCTCGCCGCCGCCACGGCGTAGCCCGACCACCCACGCCGATCTGCCCACCCTGTGGCCCGTTCCCGCCTCAGATCGGGCCCGGAAAGGGCCACAAGGTGGGCAAGAGCTGGCGGGGCGGTGGGGTCAGGTGCGCTGGTCGGGGAGGCGGCTGCGCTTGCGGGTGAGCAGGTCTGCGTCGGCGCGGGCGATGGCCTGGTCGACGGTCTCGGTGAGGCCGAGCTGCGTGCTGCCGCAGGTCCAGGCGTGCGCCCAGCCGGTCGGTCGGGCGGCGACGAAGGCGGCCACCGCCCGGTCCTGCAGGTCCTTGGCCGCGACCTTCGACGTACCCACCAGGACGACCACGATCTCGTCGCCACCCCAGCGGACGACGAGATCGCTGTCGCGCGCGGTGTCGGTCCACGCACCTGCCGCGGCGACGAGAAGAGCGTCACCGGCGAGGTGCCCGCGCGAGTCGTTGTAGGACTTGAACTTGTCGAGGTCGACGACGCACACCGTGATGTCGGCGTGCGCGCGGCGTGCACCGGCGACGACAGGGGCAGCGAGCAGCGAGAGCGCGTTCCGGTTGAGCAGGCCGGTGAGCGGGTCGTGCAGCGCCTGGTCGCGCAGCCGGGTGACGAGCACCGAGTAGGCGTACGAGCAGCCCACGATGATCACGCAGTAGACCAGCCCGAGGAACGGCGTCGACAGGATCGGGTTCACGATGGTCGCCACGAGGAACAGCGCGGCGCAGACGACCATGTCGATCAGGACGACGCCCGTCGGCCGGTAGTACGCCGCGAGGCCGCCGAGCGCGAGCAGCCCGATCCCGATCGTGAGCTGGCCCTCGCCGTGCGGGACCGCTGCCACCGCCCACGCAGCGATCAGTCCCGAGACGACGATGCAGACGTCGAGCCACCACCACGCCGAGAGGCGTGGCAGGACGAACATCGTGACGAGGCCGAGCAGGAGCAGGGCGCAGAAGATCGGGACCTCGACGGGTCGCGCCATCTCCATCGAGCCGGGGAAGAGGAAGAAGAACGCGGTGAGCGCGGCGGAGAACAGCATCATGCCGCCGAGGACCTCGAAGGGCGCGCGAGGTCCCGAGAGGCTCCATCTGCTCGCGGCGGCCCGCGCGGAGGGGGTCGTCGCGACGTCCCCGCGCGTCACGCCTTCACGGTGACACGATCGCTACGGGGACTCCTGCCGGGGAGCTGTGAACAACTGCCTACCGGGCGCGTTCCACGATGAGGAACGTCGTTGGCAACGCGCGTCTGGTCGCGCGACGGGCGTCAGGCCGTGGCGAGGGCCTCCGGTCGTGGCCCGCGGCGGCAGGGGCGGCGACCGGGCCGGGGCGTCGGAGGAGCCGCTGGCACCGGGGCGGAGGAGGTGTCAGGGCTCGTCGACGTGCGCGGCCGCGGGCGCAGCTTCTCCTGCGTCGGAGTTCTCGGCATCCGGGCCGGCGTCGGGCGGACGCGCGTCCGCCGTCTGCGCGTTGTCGGCCTTGTCGCGGAACATGCGCGTGTCCGCGCGGCGCAGCGCGAGGTAGAGGTCCTCGTGCGGCACCCACGTCGTGGTGCCGACGCTGAACGGGGCCGACGTCCGTTCGCGGACGCGCGTCACGAGGTCGACGACGTCGTCCTCGCTCGCACCGGGGAGCACGAACGCGAACTCGTCGCCGCCGAGCCGGGCGATGAGGTCGGAGGTGCGGATCTCCTCCTCCCACGCCTCGGCGATCTCGACCAGGCGCGAGTCGCCGGCGGCGTGCCCGCGGGAGTCGTTGAACTGCTTGAACTTGTCGAGGTCGATGAGGCCGATCGTCACCGGCGTCTCGCTGCGTGCCGCCTGCCCCGCGACGAGGTCGCTCGTCAGCTCGAGGCCGCGGCGGTTGAGGACGCCGGTGAGCGGGTCGTGCAGCGCCATCGACCGCAGCCGCCCGGCCAGCACGTGCACCATCAGCGTCACGAGCATCACCGTGGCCGCGACCACGGCGTAGAACAGAGGTGAGGGAAGGTGCGGGTCGAGGGCGAGCATCCCGCCGTACAGGCCGAGCATCAGCGCCAGGTGCCAGATCACCCGGATCGTCGGGCGGAAGACGCCGGCGAACACGCCGAGGACGACGAGGCCGTACCCGATCAGCAGCTGACCCACGGCGTCGGGAACGGCGAGCAGCCCGGCGGCAGCGAGGACGTAGCCGAAGCCCAGCGCGAGGTCGAGCGGCCACCCGCTCGAGGCGCGCGGCCCGAACCAGAGCAGCACGCCGGCCCCGATCGCGAGCACGACGCCGAGCCCGATGTCGATCCGTTGCAGGGCGATCGACGACGGCGCGAAGACGCCGAACAGGAGCGCGAACAGCGCGATCAGCCACAGGATGGTCGCGAGGATCGCGTACGGCGTGCGCTCGCCGAAGGCGGTCTGGGCATGGTCGCGGCGCCCGCGGCCGCGCTCGGCGGCCATGGGCACGCTGGCGATCGCCCGAGCCATGCCCCCCAGGGTAGGGACGCGGCCCCGCCGTCGCCCTCCGGCCAGCGTTGTCACTGAATGTGCCATTCGTTGCTAAGAGAGCAACATTCCTTCCACTCACGAACGAGCCGCCCGGCCTCGGGGCGGGGATGTCACAGGCGTTGCTGGGGTTTCTGAGCCGGGTGACCCCAGCAACGCCTGTGACATCCGGTCGGGCACGGCCGTGCGCGGCCGGTGCGGCTGGGGTCGGGGGCGGCGCGGCTCCGCCCCGGCTGGTTGGATCACGGGGTGAGCCCGAAGCCCCGCGCCGACTCCCCGGACGCCGACGACGCCGACGACGCCGTCGACGCCGTCGACCAGTCC
>JBGAJT010000057.1:0-14391 GCA_044224785.1 Candidatus Nanopelagicales bacterium
CACCACACTGGTGACCCCGTACCGCTCGCGTGTTTCCTCGATCAAGTCGTCGACGACCCGGCTCGTCAGGGGATCGAGACCGCTCGTCGGCTCGTCGTAGACGAGCACCGGAGGCTCCAGCATGAGCGCGCGCGCGAGGCCGACGCGCTTCTGGTCGCCGCCGCTCAAGCCACGCGGACGTCGGCCGAGCAGCGGGACGAGGTCGAGGCGCTCGGCGACGTCGACGTCCTGTGCGCGCACATCCCGCCGGCCCTGCCCGAGCTCACCTACGACGTGGTGGCGCGGCGGTTCGAGTACGGCAGCACCGCGCTGCTCGAGCACATCCGTCGGACGCAGCCCCGGCTGGTGCTGTTCGGCCACGTCCACCAGCCGCTCGTGGCGCGGGCGCGGATCGGGCGCACGGAGTGCGTCAACGTAGGCCACTTCCGCGGCTCGGGGCGTCCGTTCGCCGTGCAGTGGTGAGCCGGCCGCTCAGGACTCGACGCGCTCCTTGAGGCCGCGCAGGGCGGTGTCGATGATGACCTTCTCGGCCTTGCGCTTGATCAGCCCGATCATCGGGATGCTGACGTCGACAGCGAGCTTGTAGGCGACCTTCGTGGTGCCGTCGCCGTTGTCGGTCAGGGTGTAGGTGCCGTCCATCGCCTTGAGCATGCCGCCCTCGGTCAGGGTCCAGCAGACCGAGGTGTCGTCGTCGGCCCAGTCGTACTCGAGCGTGTACGTGTCCTTGATCGCGCCCGCGTCGACCACGAAGCGCGCGTCGGCCGGCTTGCCGTCCTCGTACTGCGTGAGGATCTCGACGGACTTCATGCCGTCGGTCCACTCGGGATAGCTGGTGAGGTCCGCGATCACCGCCATGACCTCGGCAGGGGGTGCCGCGACGACGATGCTCGACTCGGTGCTGTCGGCCATGGCGCGGACACTATCTGCTCCCGGGCCGGGCGCGAGGCGAAGGCGCCCGCCGGGAGCGCCGCGCGCCGCGGACGACCTCCGGACATGCCTGTTCGCGGGCCTGCGGCGGGCGACTAGGTTGAGGTCGTGCGCGTGCTGCTGGTCGTCGGCAAGGGCGGGGTCGGGAAGACGACCCTCGCCGCCGCGACGGCGCTCGCGGCGGCCCGTGACGGCGGGCGCACGCTGGTCGTGAGCACCGACCCGGCCCACTCGCTCACCGACGTCCTGGGGCTCACCGGGGACCGCGGCCGCGCGGGGGAGTGGCGGGCGGCGCCGGTCCCGCTCCCCGTGGCCGCAGCGCCCGGGCCGCTCGACGTCCTCCAGATCGACACCCGCGCGCGCCTCGACGCGTCGTGGGAGGCCGTGCGCACGATGCTCGCCGCCCTGCTCGGCGGTGTCGGCGTCGACCCGCTCGTCGCGGCCGAGATCGCCGCCGTGCCCGGCGTCGACGACGTCCTCGCCCTGCTCGAGGTGGCCGACCACGCGTCGGGCTACGACGCGGTCGTCGTCGACTGCGCGCCTACCGCGGAGACGCTGCGGCTGCTGGCGCTGCCCGAGGCCTTCGAGCGCCTCGTCGCGCGCGGCCTGCCGGTCGACGGGCGCATCGAGCGGCTGGTCAGCGGCGAAGGTCTCAGCGCCGGTGCGGTCGACGCGCTGGACGCTCTCGACGCGCTCGCCCGGCGGCTGGTGCGGGTGCGCGACCTGCTCACGGGGCCGGGGTCCGCCGTCCGCCTCGTCACGACGCCGGAGCGCGTGGTGCTGGCCGAGACGCACCGGTCGCGCACGACGGTCGCGATGCTCGGCCATCACGTCGACGGCGTGGTCGTGAACCGTGCGGTCGTCGGTGCGGAGTGGCCCGCGGGTCTGGTCGCCCGGCACCGCGAGGGGCTCGTCGCCGCCCGCGACCGGTTCGCCGACCTGCCGGTGCGGGTCGTGCCGCACGCGGACGAGGAGCCGGTCGGCGTCGACGCGCTGCTCGCGCTCGCCGAGGTGATGCTCGGCGGCGCCGACGCGCTGGACCTCGGTGCCCCGCGGGCCGGCTCGGCGGTGTCGACCGACGGCGACCAGTGGTACTTCGACGTCACCGTGCCGGGCGCACGCGCCGACGACCTCGACGTCTCGGTGACCGACGACGGCGACCTGGTCGTCGACCTCGGTCCGCACCGCCGCGTCGTCGCCCTGCCGCCGGTGCTGCGGCGCTGCGACGTCGCGGGTGCGACGCTGGACCTGACCGAGCACGGCCAGGTGGTGCGGGTGCGCTTCGACCCCGACCTCGAGAGATGGAGCACGGCGGTGGCGCGATGACCGACAACCCCTTCGGCTCCGACGAGCCGCGCGCCGGGCAGGAGGCCGCGAAGCTGCTGGCCGCCGCCCAGGACTGGCTGCGCACCTCGGCCCCGCACCTCGCACCGGTCGACGCCGACGGCACGACCTGCACCTGCCCGGTGTGCCGCGCGGTGGCGGGTGTGCGCGACGCCGACCCCGACGTCGTCGGCCGCTGGGTCGACTCCGCGCTCGCGGCCGCCACGACCGTGCTGACCCAGGCCGGCGAGAAGCTCGCGTCGACCGCCGACGCCGCCGCCGGCGCTGCGGCCGCCGGCTCGCAGGGCGACGACGAGGACACGACATGGTCGGACTACGTCGTCGACCTGGACGAGGACGCCGACCTCGCTGCTGACGTCGAGCCGGACGATGATGCGGACCACGACGACGCCGACCGCGAGGACCAGAGCCCGGCCGCGGAGCGCCCCGCGGGTGCGGCAGGGCAGGATGACCAGGGCGCGCGCGGGGTCCGCCGGATCCCGCTCGAGCAGACCGATCCCGGCGACCTCGACGGCTGACCGGGTCCGGCCGCGCAGCGGCCGGCCGACCGCGACGGCCCGTCCGTCGCCGACAGGTGGAAGAGCGCACATGTCCGTGACGATCGGCGTCGACATCGGGGGCACCAAGATCGCCGGCGGCATCGTCGGCACCGACGGTGCGATCCTCGCCCGCTCGCGCAAGGAGACCGAGCGCGACGCCCGCGAGGTCGTGGCGACGATCGTGCACGTCGTGCGCGACCTGGTGTCGGTGGCGGAGCGCGACGGGCTCGGCGACGTCGAGGCCGTGGGCCTCGGTGCGCCCGGGCTCGTCGACGAGACGCGCAAGGTCGTGCGCTTCGCGCCGAACATCGACTGGGCCGAGGAACCGCTGGCCGACGCCGTGGCCTCGGCAGCGGGTCTGCCGACGATCGTCGAGAACGACGCCAACGCCGCCGCCTGGGGCGAGTTCCGGTTCGGGGCCGGGCGCGACGCGCACGACCTCGTCGCCGTCACCGTGGGCACCGGGATCGGCGGCGGCATCGTGCTCGGCGATCGGCTGGTCCGCGGCGCCTACGGCATGGCCGCCGAGTTCGGCCACCTCGTGCGCGTGCCCGACGGTCGTCTGTGCGGCTGCGGCAAGCGCGGCTGCTGGGAGCAGTACGCCAGCGGCAACGCCTTGCTGCGCAAGGCGCGCGAGCTCGCCGCCGAGCGGCGCAACGAGGCGCACACCCTGCTCTCCCTCGGCGACGGGACGCCCGAGGGCGTCACCGGCCAGCACATCACCGTCGCGGCGCGCGACGGCGACCCCGTCGCTCTCGAGGCGTTCTCGCGCATCGGCCGCTGGCTGGGCACGGGGCTCGCCGACGTCGCGGCGCTGCTCGACCCCGCGATGTTCGTGATCGGCGGGGGAGTGTCGGAGGCCGGCGAGCTGCTGCTGGCGCCGACGCGTGCGGCGTTCGTGGCGGCGCTGGTCGCGGCCGGTCACCGGCCCCACGCGCAGGTCGTCGCCGCCGAGCTCGGCAACGACGCCGGCCTGGTCGGCGCCGCCGACCTCGCGCGCGACCGCGCCTGACCGGACGTCGGGGGACATCACCCGTACGGAGCAGCGCATCACCCTCCGCTGCTCACCCTCACACGGGGTGAAGTCGGTCCGGACTCCGGCCCGTCGACGAGGGCCGGGTCGGTCGAACGGATGATGCCGCCAAGGCCGGAGATACGGGCCGTGAGCGCGCCCAGGGGTGCGACCATGATCCCGGGACGGCGTCCTGGCCGCCCATGATGCGAGGGGAGAACGCTGTGCGCGGCCCATCCTGGGGGCCGGGGCAGGGCTTCGACCGTCTGCGCTCGTGCCGTCGTGACGACACCGGTGCCGCAGCGGTCGAGTTCGCGCTCGTCGCCCTGCTCCTGTTCTCGCTGCTCCTCGGCATCATCGAGGTCACGCTGCTGCTGCGCGACAACGTCTCCGTCTCCTCTGCTGTACGCACCGGTGCGCGTATCGCGTCGGCCGAGGCCGGCGCGGGTCCCGGCACCTGCCCCACCGGCGTGAACCCCCCGCCGTGCTCCCCAGCCAACGTGCCCAAGCTCGCGCAGGACGCCGCCGACGCGATCCAGAAGGCCGGCACCGCGATGCCGCAGGACGCCATCGACGAGATCTGGGTCTACAAGGCCAACGCCTCCGGCTTCCCCGGCACCGCGACGACGTCGGCGGCCGCCGTGTGCGCGACCACGACCAACTGCGTCGTCTACCGCTGGAACGCGGCGTCCAACCGGTTCAACTACGCCGCCGGCACGTGGATCTCCACGAACATCAACGCCTGCGTCGGCAGCTCGGACTCCGTCGGCGTCATCATGAAGGCCACCCATCGCTTCCTGTTCGGGCTGTTCGGCACCACGCAGTCGATGTCGGACCGCGCGGTCATGCAGTTCGAGCCGCTGCCGATCTCGCAGTGCGCAGCGGGGGCCCACCCGTGATGCGAGCCCTGCGCCGGGGGCGGCGCGACGACAGCGGCGCCGTCGCCGTGCTCGTCGCGATCCTCTTCCCGGTCCTGTTCGGCATCGCGGCGTTCGCCGTCGACGTCGCGCGCTGGTACGTCGAGGGCGAGCGCGTCCAGAAGGTCGCCGACGCCGCGGCGCTCGCAGGCCTCGTCTACATGCCGCAGGACTTCACCACGGCGAAGGCCACGGCGCTGGCGGTGGCCACCAAGAACGGCTACCCCAACGGCGGCGACATCCAGGTGACCGTGGCCCAGGGCCCGCGTCCCTCGCAGCTGCAGGTCACGGTCTCCAACGTGATCACCAACAGCTTCGCGTTCCTCATCGGCCAGCCGACGACGCTCATCGCCCGCACGGCGATCTCCGACTACACCGGTCCTGCGCCGATGGGCAGCCCCTGCTGGTCGTTCGGCAACGAGCCCGACCAGCTGCTGCAGGTGCGCCCGGCCAACTGCCCGAACCCCGCGAACTTCTGGGCGACCATCGAGGGCCCGGCGACCGACAAGCAGCAGGGCGACGAGTTCATGACGCGGTCCTGCGTGCTCACCGGCACCAGCGGCTGCACGGGCAGCAACAACTCCGAGTTCGACTCCAACGGGTACTTCTGGGCCGTCCACGTCGAGAACCCGGCCGCGGTCTCGTCCATCACGCTGCAGATCTACGACGCCGCCTACGTCAACAGCGGCCAGTACTGCGAGCAGCTCCCTGCTGCCAACGGCTACCGCGCCACCGGGCAGAACCCCTTCGTGAACGACGCCCGCACGCGCTACGCGCCGGCGTCGTCGAACTCGCCGTCGCAGTACTGCACCGGCGACTCGCCCCCCGGCACCGCGACGGTGAGCAACTCGACCCCGCCGACGACCACCTACGTCCTGCGCGCGCCGGTCGACTCGCAGAACCCGGTGCAGGCGCCGGTGATCGGCAGCTGCCAGCGCCAGTTCTTCGGCTGGTCGGACCCCAGCTCGCTGACGACGGTCCTCGACGGCAACCGCGCCACCGCGACGTCGGTCACCGATGCGACCCGCTACCAGCCGCTGCTGGCGGAGTCGTTCCATCGCTGGGCGACCCTGTGCACCATTCCCGGGCCGCTGGTGCGTGGCGACTACTACCTGCAGGTGCGCACCAACGTCGCCTGGAACGCCGCGACCTCGTCCTGGTCGTCGTCCAACGACAACACCAACGAGAAGGGCTTCGGCTCCAACGGCTTCTCGCTGCGGGCCCAGGTCAGCGGCGACGCCAGCCAGGTGTCCATCGGCTCGATCGGCCACATGCCGATCTACGCCAACGACCCGGTGAACTCCGAGGCGACGTTCAACCTGATCCGCGTCGTGCCCGGCGCGGCCGGCAAGATCGTGAAGTTCACCTTCTTCGACGTCGGCGACGCGACCGGCAACGGTCAGGCGCACGTCCAGGTGATGGCGCCGATCGAGGCGACGGGCACGGGTATCTCGGCGGTCAAGGAGTTCGCCACCTGCACCGGCATCGACTGGAACGGCAACTCTCAGTCGTTGTCGTTGTGCGACCGCACGGGCATCTCGTCGGCGACCTGGCAGGGCAAGTTCTACACGATCAACGTGCCCATCCCGCCGAACTACAACTGCGGCTACTCGACCCTCTCCGGCTGCTGGTTCCGCGTGCAGTACGGCTTCCCGACCGGCACGAGCCTGCACGACGTCACGACCTGGAGCGCCTCGATCGAGGGCGACCCGGTCCGGCTGGTGAAGTAGCCGGACCGGATCGCCGGTCTGGGGTGGCGGCGTACGCCGTCACCTGCGTCGAGCCCCGGGCCGTCACCTGCCGTCAGCCGTCGGGCAGCGGTTCTCGTGTCCTCGTCGACCGGCTCTCGGCACTCAGCACCGTGAGGCCGCCTGCTGCCGACGCGTCGGTCGCTGCCGAGACCTCGCTCCGAGGTCGTCGGCGCGTACCGGCGTCGACCGGGTCTCGGCGCTGCGACGTCAGCGCCAGAGGGTCGCGCCGCCGACGCAGTTGCGGTTGGTGAAGTCGCACGTGACCGAGCTGCCCGAGGAGCCGGAGTAGGACTCCGTCGAGTAGTTCACCCACCGGAACTGGATGTGGTTGAGCACGTTGCCCTTCGAGTCGAACGGGCCGAAACCGCCGGTGTAGCTCACGGTGGTCACGGTCACCGTCACGTCGACGTTCGCGACGTCCTGCGAGGCTGCGGTCGTCAGCGTGACGTGCGTGCTGTCGGTGCAGGCGCTGATCGCCGACGTCAGGTCGGTGACCGTGTTGCCCTGCTTGGCCGCGCCGGTGACCTTCACCGAGTACCACGACAGCGGCTGGGTGCAGTCGAACAGCGGGTTGGAGATCGCCAGCGTCGTCGTCTTGTTGTTGCCGTTGCCGGTCGTGGTGGTCGTGCCCTTGGTGACCGGCAGGACCTGCGGCGGGTTGGTGCTGCCGCTGCCCTGGACCGGCGTCACCCAGCAGTCGCTGACCTGACCCGTGGCCTGGTCGATGTTGTAGGTGTTGTTGCCGTAGACGATGCCGCACACGCGCAGCGTCGCGATGCCGATGGCCGGGAACGACGCGTTGTTGCCGTTGCCGCCGCCCGGGCTGAAGCCGGTGACGCTCGGGAACAGTGCGACGGTGCCGATCAGCTTCTGGAACGCGGTGCGCAGCTCGGACTTGTTGCTCACGCCCGGGTCGGCCGGCAGCGTGCTCGGGATGACCACGGGGTTGGGGTAGCCGTTGAGGGTCCAGTCGGCGAGGTCGGTCGCGGAGTTGCCGCCGCCGTCGAAGTCGACGGCGCCCCAGTTGCCGGCGGCGCTCGTCGCGCACGGGCCGACGCCGACCTTGGGCATCGAGTCGATGCCGGTCCAGAACGTCTGGTTCGGAGCGTTCTGCGCCGCCTGCACCGTGTCGTCGCACACGGCCCACGGGCGCAGGCCGCCGGAGGTCGGGGCGCGGTAGTAGCGCGCGGTCGCCGTGGCCACCGGGTTGCTCGTGCCGATACCGATGACGCCGGCGAGGAAGGTCTTCACCGCGCGGGTGTTGGACACGACCACCTGCACCGCGTTGTTCGTCGCGTCGGTGGCCTTGTTCTTCTCGCAGGTGGGCGGGTCGACGGTGATCGTGCCGACGTTGCCCGGCCGGCTGTTCGCGGTGTTGACCGCGTCGGCCGCGGCCTGCGCGATCGCCTGGGCGCCGACGTGGCCCTTGCCGTCGTTGATCGTCGACAGCAGCGCGGCGGTGCAGGCCTGGCCGGGCGGGATCGCCTCGCCGACCTTCGCGGCCGCTGCGAGCACGGCGGCGTCTGCGGCGACCCCGAGCTGGCGCTTCTGGGCGTAGGCGTTGCCGATGTCGAGCGCGAACGCCGCGAGCGCGAGGATGAGGATCGCCAAGATCGCCACGAGGATGGCGACGGCGCCCTCGTCGCGCTGCGGTCGGGCCGGGCCGGCCGGCCTCACGAGGTGAACTCGCACCGGAACACCGCCTTGGAGGAGAGCGTCAGCGTCGTGGGGAACGGCGGGAACGCGATCGGGATGCTCGAGACGTAGCGGGCCTGCACGATGAGGTTGCGGGCGCCGATGGTCGAGTCGTAGCTGCCCATGCAGGGCGTGTGGTTCGCGTTCGTGCCGAAGCCCGCCGCCGTCGAGACGTAGCTGGTGCCGCAGCCCTGGCCGCCGGGGAACGTCCCGTACGTCGCGGTGTCGGGGTCCTTCGTCGGGTCGTTGAGCGTGTCCTGGGTGATCTTGACCTCGACGGCGGCGCGGTTGAGCCCGAGCGCGGAGATCTGGTTCTGGACGCTGGTGAGGATCCCGGCGCAGGTGCGCGCGGTGGACCCGTTGTCGTTGACGACGGCGCGACGGGCGCCCTCGCGGACCGCGTTGTTCATCGAGAGCTGCTGGCTGAACTGGACGCCGAAGTTGATGATGCCGAACACCAGGAGCAGCAGCAGGGGCACGACGAGGGCGAACTCGACGGCGGAGGCGCCGCTGTCGTCGGCCACGCGGCGCCCAGGACGAGTCGCGAGCACGGTTCCCACCCCTTCATCACGCGCGGGCCGTGGGTCCTCCAGGACGACACAACGGACAGCCCGCCGTAACGGGAACGCCGGTCGGGTCCCGGGCGTTTCAGTCCGCCCTCCGGACGGCGCAGATCATGACCGTGCGTAGAGCGGTACTCACTCAGAGTACGGCGCCGTCGTCCCAGCCGTCGTCGTCGGAGCGCCGGTCGCCCATCCGCAGGATGAGGGTGGCGAAGCCGCCGAGGAAGGCGGCCAGGGCCGCCACGAGCACCCAGCCGCCGAGGCTGAGGCCGAACACCGCGGCGATCATGATGAGGACCGGGCCGCCGATCAGGCCGGCCCAGGCCAGCCGGGTGACCCGGTCGGACTCGGGCAGCGGCGGCGGCGGGTCGGGCACGAAGTGGTCGTCGACCTCGTGGTCGGGCACCGCGGCGGGCTCCGTCGGGCCGGAGCTGCGGAGCAGGCGCGACGACAGCGCAGGACGCTCCGGCGGCTCGAAGGGCGGCAGCGCCTCGGCGTCCTCGAGCACCGACCACCGCGGCACGGGGTCGGTGGCGGGCGCGTCGTAGCCCGCGACGATGTCGGCGAACAGCGACTCGACGTCGTCGGGCGCGAGGTCGTCGCTGCTCGACGACGGGGCCGGTCGGCCGGCCATGTCGGCGGCGTCGGCGCGGCGCGCGGCGTCGGCGTGGAAGTCGGCGCGCAGCGACGGCAGCGCGGCGCCGACGACCTGCTGCGCGAGGTCGAGCCGGCCGCTGTCGACGTGGACGCGGTCGGTGGGCCGGCGCGGCGGGCGGGTGTCGCGGGCCAGCCCGCGGTCGCCGGCGAGCGGCTCGGCCACCGCGGTGACGCCGGCGTCGCGCAGCAGGTCGAGCACGTGGTCCGCGACCGGCGGGTCGACGTCGACCAGCGCGACGTAGCGGGCGGCCTCGGGCAGCCCGTTGTCGCGTCCGGTCGGAACGGTCATGGCCCCAGTGTCACGCGTCGGTCGACGACGGCGCGACCCGGTGCAGGAAGTCCGCCGCGGAGGCGAGCACCCGCTCGGACGCATCGCCCCGCGCGAGCAGGTGCCCGCCCTGCTCGAGGCGCACCTCCGTGACGTCGGGGGTCGTCAGGTGCGCGAGGAGCCAGTCGCCGCTCGCGGCCGGCACCACCCGGTCGTCGTCGGCCCGGACGAGCAGCACCGGGGCGACGACGCGGCCGACCTCCGCCCGCACCGGGTCCCAGCCGTCCTGCGCCACCGAGCGCAGCGCCCCCAGCGGGATGCGGTCGTAGCCACCGGACCCCTCGGCCGCCGGTGACGACGCCCATGGCAGCAGCAGGGCCGTGGCGCGGGAGGGTCGGCGCAGCTCGAGAGCAGGAGCGAGGAGCACGAGGCCGTCGACGTCGCCGGGGCGCAGCTCGGCGAGCCGCAGCGCGAGCGCGGCACCGACCCCCTGACCCACCACGACGACGTGGGTGCACCGCTCGCGCAGCGCGGTCAGCGCCCGGTCGGCCTCGGCGTGGAAGTCGTCCCAGCGGCACACCGCGAGGTCCTGCCAGCTCGTGCCGTGCCCGGGCAGGCGGGGGAGCAGCACCGAGCAGCCCTCGTCCGCCAGGTGCACGGCCAGCGGACGGAGGTCGGCCGGCGACCCGGCGAAGCCGTGCAGGAGCAGCGCGCCGACGGGGCCGTCGTCGTGCTCGACGGGCTCGGCACCGGGCAGCAGCGGCATGGGAGCGGCGGTCCTGAGGTCGCAGGGAGGGGATGCCCCCAAGGTTACCCGTGGGTACGGCGTCGCCCGACGGTCAGCGTCTGGTCTGGACGGCGGTGTTGCGTTGCTCCTCGGGCGGACGGGGCCGTACTGTCGGGCGCGGACCGGAAGGAGGCGGGGACTCGGTGTTCTACTGGGTGTGCAAGTACATCCTGATCGGGCCCTGGCTCCGGTTGCTGTTCCGCCCGCAGGTCGAGGGCCTCGAGCACCTCCCGCAGGACGGCGCCGCCATCCTCGCCGGCAACCACCTGTCGTTCTCCGACTCGATCTTCCTACCGCTGGTGTGCAAGCGGAAGATCACCTTCCTGGCCAAGAGCGACTACTTCAACACGCCCGGCCTCAAGGGCTGGCTGACGCGGCTGTTCATGTCGGCGGCCGGCCAGGTGCCGGTCGACCGCTCCGGCGGCCGCGCCTCCGAGGCGGCGCTGCGCACCGGCCTGCGCGTGCTCGGCGAGGGCGCGCTGCTCGGCATCTACCCCGAGGGCACCCGTTCGCCCGACGGCCGCCTCTACCGCGGCAAGACCGGCGTCGCGCGCATGGCGCTCGAGGCCGGTGTCCCCGTGATCCCGTGCGCGATGGTCAACACCCACCTGATCCAGCCGCCCGGACGGGTGCGCCCCAAGATCATGCGGGTCAAGATCGCGATCGGGAAGCCGCTGGACTTCTCCCGCTACGACGGCATGGCCAACGACCGCTTCGTGCTCCGCTCCATGACCGACGAGATCATGTACGAGCTCATGCAGCTGTCGGGCCAGGAGTACGTCGACATGTACGCGCAGAAGGCCAAGACGCTGTCGGCCGACGCCGCGCTCGTGCTCGAGGACCCCGAGCCCGGCGAGCTCGCCGGAACGCCCGCCGCCGCTCCGGCGGCCTGAGCCCCGCCGTTCGCCGTCAGCCCCGGGCCAGGCGGCCCAGAGGCGCACCGTCCCGGTCGCCACGAACCCGAGCCGGTCCAGCACCGGTCGCGATATCTCCGACGCCTGCACCACCAGGCCCGGCGCGCCCTGCGCCACCGCGTCGTCCCACCGCCGCTGCACGAGCGCCTGGTAGAGGCCGCGGCCGCGCGCGTCCGGCAGGGTCGTCCCGCCGAGCAGGGCGCCGACGCCGGACGCCGTCATCACGAGGGTGGCGTACGCCGAGGGCACGCCGTCGAGCCACGCGAGATAGGTCGTGCGCTCGTGCTGGGCGCGGATCCGGTCCCAGGTGGTGTCGAGGTCGGCGAAGAGCGACGCCCGGTCCTGCTCGGTCGTCTCCCAGACCGCGACGTCGATCTCGAGCATGAGCCGGAGGTCGGCGACGGCGGTGAGGGGGCGCACCTCGATCCCCGGGTGCGCTGCGACGGTCGGGGCGCGGTCGAGCACCATCGCGGTCGCGGAAGGCTGCTCGGGATCCGGTACGAAGCCGTGAGCGGCGAGGCGCTCCTCGAGGTCGGTGGGCGTCGCGGAGTCGCCGATCCACCAGGCGTGCTCGGGCTGGCCGAGGGCGGCGAACCAGGAGCGGGCCTCGGCGACGGCGTCGTCGACCTCGTCGGGATCGAGGCGGACGGCCACCACGTTGCAGAAGTCGCGGCCGTGGCGGCCGGCCTGGCGCAGCACGCCCCACGGCCGGTCGACGCGCGCTCCGTCGGTCGGCGTCGGCAGATGGGCGACGAGGTCCTCCGCGACCGCGGCCAGCGTCGCACGCACCTGCTCCATCCCGGCCCCCGCCCTCGTGACGGCTACAACGTCGCCCAGGACTTGGACCGTTCGACGGCGACGCGCCAGCGCTGGTGCGCCCGTTCGTCGGCCTGGCCCGGGTCGAACCGCGCGTCGCGGTGGACCACCGCGGCGAGCTCGTCGGTCGAGGACCAGACGCCGGTGCCGAGGCCGGCGAGGAACGCGGCTCCGAGCCCGGTGGTCTCGAGCTGCGCCGCGCGGGCGACCGGGACCTGCAGCGCGTCGGCCTGCAGCTGGCAGAGCAGGTCGTTGGCCGAGGCGCCGCCGTCGACGGCGAGCTCGGGGATGCTGATGCCGGCCTCGCGGACCATGAGGTCGACGACGTCCTGCACCTCGAACGCGATCGCCTCGAGCGTCGCGCGCACGAGGTGCGCGCGCGTCGTGCCGCGGCTGATCCCGAGGATCGTGCCGCGCGCGTGCGGGTCCCAGTCGGGGGCGCCGAGCCCGGTCAGCGCGGGCACGAACACGACGCCGCCGGAGTCGGGCACCGAGCGGGCCAGCGCCTCCGACTCCGCGGCCGAGCCGATGATCTCCAGCCCGTCGCGCAGCCACTGGATGGCGGCGCCCGTGACGAACACCGCGCCCTCGAGCGCGTAGGTGAGCGTGCCGTCGGGGTGCTGCCACGCGACGGTGGTGAGCAGCCCCGAGGTCGAGAGCACCGGCGTCGTCCCGGTGTTCACCAGGACGAACGAGCCGGTGCCGTAGGTGTTCTTTGACATGCCGGGCGTGAATGCCGCCTGCCCGAACAAGGCGGCCTGCTGGTCGCCGGCCATGCCGCTCACGGGGATCCCGGCGCCCACGGGGGTGTCGGCGGCGGTGACGCCGAAGCGACCCGAGGTGGGCCGCACCTCGGGCAGCGCCGACATCGGCACGCCGAACAGGTCTCACAGCTCCTCCGACCACGCCATGGCGCCGATGTCGAACAGCAGCGTGCGGCTCGCGTTCGACGCGTCGGTGACGTGGTGCAGCCCGCGCGTCATGCGAGCGATCAGGTAGGAGTCGACCGTGCCGATGGCGACGCGACCGCTCGTGACCTGCCCCCACACGTGCGGCTCGTTCAGCGCGATCCAGGTGAGCTTCGTGGCCGAGAAGTACGGGTCGAGGCGGAGCCCGGTGGCCGCGGACACCCACGCCTCGTTGCCGTCGGAGCGCAGCTGCTCGCAGATGCCTGCCGTACGCCGGTCCTGCCACACGATCGCGCGACGCGGCGAGCCGAGGGTCTCGCGGTCCCACAGCACCACGGTCTCGCGCTGGTTGGTGATGCCGACCGCGGTCGGCGCCTCGCCGTCGCCGAGCGCCTCGAGCGCCTGCGCCACGGCTGCGAGGGCCGCGGCCCAGATCTCGCCCGGGTCGTGCTCGACCCAGCCGTCCTGCGGGAAGTGCTGCGGGAACTCGGAGTAGCCGCGGGCGAGGACCTGCGCCTCGCGCGAGACGACGAGGGCGGTGACGCCGGTGGTGCCGGCGTCGAGGGCGAGGACGCTCATGCGGTGCCTCCGTCGAGGGTGCGCAGGTGGTCGAGGACGACGGGGTCGATGCGTCCGGGCACCATCCGCTCCTCGAGGTTCTCGACGCCGGACCAGCGCTCGAGCGCGGCGCCGACGTCGGTGGCGTCGTAGCCGAGGTCCGCCAGGCGGCGGCGTAGCTCGTCGGCCACCTCGCCCTCCAGCGGGAGGCAGTCGTCGGGGTCGGGTCGCTCGAAGAGCAGGTCGCGGATCGCGAGCAGCCGCACGAGCTCGGGCACGGGGTCGGCGTGGTCGTCGACGCGCAGGTCGACGAGGACGTCGGAGCCGCCGCCGTAGCCGCCGCCCGGGGTGACGACCAGCACCGCGGCGCTCTGCCGTCCGCGCGAGTCGCCTCCGGCGCGGTCGCCGGCGAGCAGCGCGTCGACGAGCCGGAGCCGGAACGGTCGGTCGACAGGCGCCGACCGCCACGACGCTTCGACGGCCTCGACCACCTGCGGTCCGGCGAGGATGTTGCCCTGGATCGCGTACGCCGATCCCGCGACCGTGGTGCCGCTGGTGCCGCCGGCCCACGGCATGCAGGACTCGCCGGTGAACGACGCCGCACCGCCGCGGGCGTCGACGACGCCGACCTGCCGGTGCTGGTGCTCGGGGTCGGCGACCAGCAGGGCGGTGAGCGCCTCGCGCGCGTCGTCGCCGTCGGCCAGCCGGCGCAGGCCGTCGGGGCGGTAGGCGAGG
>JBGAJT010000058.1:0-14286 GCA_044224785.1 Candidatus Nanopelagicales bacterium
TGGGCTCGCGAATCAAATGCAGCAGGAGCCCGATTTCGCCGAAGATCGCGATCGCGCCGGAAATCATCGTGGCCAGCGCGATGATGCCGAAATCGTCGGGCGCGAGCAGGCGCGCGAGGATCAGGGTGCTGATGATCCCAAGGCCGCGGATGCCCCAGCGCGCGAACAGCACGTAGAGGTCTTGCACCGACAAGAACGCGTTCGCGATCCGGACGAACCCGTGCCGGACGTACCAGGACTCGCGCGACGACAGGCACTCGAGCACGACCCGGCCCGGACCCCGTGCAGCGAGCTCGGCGACGGCCGCCTCGAGCAGCAGGCTGCCGATGCCCTGCCCGGCCAGCCGCGGCTCCACGGCCATCCGGCTGATCCAGGCGTGCGCGCCGAAGCGCGCGTGCGTCTCGACGACGCCGACCTCGAAAGCCCAGTCCATGCGGGCGATCTCGTCGTCGGGCGGCGACTCCGGGTCGATGGTGCGGCAGGCAGTGCAGCGGCCCACGGGCGAGACCCGGACCAGGCCGAGCACCGCGTCGCCGGCGTAGGCGCCGAGGAGGATCGCCTCGGGATCCCAGGCCTCGCCGGCGTAGAGGCGGTAGGTGCCGGCGAGCCGCGCGATCGGGTCGTCGCCGAGCATCCCGATGATGAAGCCCTCGTCGCAGAACGCGCGGGCCGCGACGCCGTCGGACGCCGCACGCGCGCTCTCGGCGATGCGGCGTACGTCGATGTCGGGACGGGCGGAGGCGCTCACGCGCACTGCCTACCAGGTGTCGGTGTGCGCCCGCAGCACGTCGAGGACGCGCTCGAGATAGGCCTTCACCGCCGCCCGCTCGCGGGCCGACAGCCCGTCCTCCGCGTCGACGAGGTCGGACACCATCGGGCGGATCTGGTCGAACACCGCGACCTGGCCCTGGGCCGTCGGACGTACGACGCGGCGCCTGCCGTCCTGCGGGTCGGGCTCGCGCACGACGTGCCCGGCCTCCTCGAGCCGGTCGACGAGCACGGTCGCCGACGCCGACGTCATGTGCAGCCGGCGGGAGAGCTCGACGGGTCCGACCGGCTCGGCCATGAGGTGCTGCATCGCGTCGACCTCGCTGAGGTTGAGGCCGAGCCGGTGCGCGACCGCGGCGCGCAGGTCGGGCATCGCGTTGAGGACGGCGTAGAGCGCGTCGGAGAGGTCGGAGGTGCGCCAGCCGGGCGGGGCCTCGGGGCGTGGATTCTCCGGATGTGGGGGGCCGGGAGCGGCGGTAGCGTCCATGTCGCTAGACATTCTAGGGATCTTCCGGTTAGTGTCCATATCGCTAGGTAATCTAGCGATCATTCGGGGGGACCGAGCGCGGTCCCGGTGCAAGGAGACGCTCGTGAGATTCCCGACCGGCCACGTCGCCCGTCGTCGTAACGCCTTCCTCCTGCTGGGTCTCGTGCTCGTCGTGGTCGGCGCGATCTTCGCGCTGCCCAAGCCTGCGCCGGTGGCCGCACTCGTGTCGTCGGGCCTGCCGACCAGCTACCAGTCGGCCGCGGCGGAGCTGCGCCAGCAGGAGCTGCCCACCTCCGACGTCGCCCCCGCGATCGTCGTCTACAGCCACGAGGACGGCAGCGCGCTCACCGAGGCCGACAAGGCCGCCATCACCGCGCGTGCGACCGCGCTCGCGCCGCTCGCGGTGGGCGGGAAGACCGCGCCGCCGTCGTACTCGCCCGACGGCACGGTCGCCGTCGTCGCGGTCCCGCTCGACACGAGCGACGCCGACACCGTGCCCGCCACGGTGCAGAAGGTGCGCACGGTCGCCGCCGCCGACCTGCCCGAGGGTCTGCGCGCGCAGGTCACCGGCGGACCGGCGGTCATCGCCGACCTCACCAAGGTCTTCGAGGGCGCCGACACCACGCTGCTCGCAGCCACCGCCGGCATCGTTGCGGTGCTGCTGCTCATCACGTACCGCAGCCCGTGGCTGTGGCTGGTGCCGCTGGTCGTCGTCGGCGTCGCGGAGCAGGTGACGACGAAGCTCGTCGCGCTCATCGCGCCGCAGTTCGGCATCGTCGTCGGCCCCGAGGCCGCGGGCATCACGAGCGTCCTCGTCTTCGGCGCGGCCACCGACTACGCGCTGCTCCTCATCGCCCGCTACCGCGAGCGGCTGCGCCAGGAGGACTCGCGCTTCCACGGCATGCAGATCGCGCTGCGTCGTACGTCGGAGGCCATCCTCGCCTCCGCCGCCACGGTCACCCTCGCCCTGCTCACCCTCCTGCTCGCGCAGCAGGAGAGCCTGCGCGGCATCGGCTTCTCGTCGGCCGTCGGCGTCGTCGTCGCTGCGGTGTTCGGGCTGTTCGTGCTGCCTGCCGCCATGGTCGTCTTCGGCCGCGGGCTGTTCTGGCCCTTCGTCCCGCGCGTCGGCGACCAGCCGCGCGAGGGGCGGTTCTGGGGTCGCATCGGCGAGCTCGTGCAGCGCCGCCCGAACATCGTCGGCGTCGGCGCCACGCTCGTGCTCGTCGTCATGGCTCTCGGCTCGATCGGCGTCTCGGTCGGGCTGAGCCAGAACGAGCAGTTCCGCGTGAAGCCCGAGGCGGTCCTGGGGTCGGAGACGCTCGCGAGCGCCTTCCCCGCCGGCTCGTCAGCGCCTGCCGTCGTCCTCACGAACCCGGCGTCGGTCGACGCCGTGGTGACGGCCGCGAAGACCGTGCCGGGCGTCGTGTCGGCGACGCCGGGGCAGTCGGCCGGCGAGGTCGCGCAGGTCGACGTGATCCTCTCGGCGGAGCCGGGCAGCGAGGAGTCCTACACCGAGCTGCGCGCGCTGCGCGAGACCGTCGCCGGCGTACCGGGTGCCGATGCCGTCGTCGGCGGCGACACCGCGACCCGCCTCGACGGCCGCGACGCCGCGCTGCGCGACGCGAAGGTCGTCATCCCGATCGTGCTCGTGATCGTGTTCACGGTGCTGGTGCTCCTGCTGCGGTCGTTCCTCGCCCCGGTGCTCCTGGTGGCGACCGTGCTCGGCACGTTCTTCGCAGCGCTCGGCGTCTCGTGGTGGATCTGCCAGCACGTGCTGGGCTACCCCGCGCTCGACAACAGCGTGCTCCTGCTGTCGTTCCTGTTCCTCGTCGCGCTCGGCGTCGACTACAACATCTTCCTCGCCACGAGAGCGAGGGAGGAGGCGCTCACCAGCACCACGCGCGACGGCATGCTCGTCGCGCTCAAGGCGACAGGTGGTGTCATCACGAGCGCGGGCATCCTGCTCGCGGCGGTGTTCGCGGTGCTCGGCGTCCTGCCGCTCATCGCGCTCGCGCAGGTCGGCCTCATCGTCTGCGTCGGCGTCCTGCTCGACACGCTGCTGGTGCGGACCGTGCTCGTGCCGGCGCTCGCGTTCGTCTTCGGCGAGCGGTTCTGGTGGCCGGCCAAGGTCGACGGCCGCGGCCACCACGACGCCGAGGGCGGCGTCGTCCTCGACGACGACCCCGCCCCCATCACCGCCTGACCCTTCTCGGCGCACGTAACAGGCGTGGGTGGGGTGCACCCGCCGGGAAACCCCCACACACGCCTGTTGCACGCGTACCTGGGTGTCAGGCCTTGCCGGTGTCCTGGTCGCGCAGGACCCGGCGCAGGATCTTGCCCGACGCCGACTTCGGGATCGCGTCGGTGATGATCACCCGGCGGACCTGCTTGTAGTGCGCCACCTGACCGGCGACGAACTCCTGGATCTCCTCCGGCGTCGCCTCGGCACCGGGGCGCAGGACGACGTGGGCGACCGGGATCTCCCCCGCCTCCTCGTCGGGGAGCCCGACCACGGCCGCGTCGGCGACCGCGGGGTGCGTGAGCAGCAGGGCCTCGAGCTCGGCGGGCGGCACCTGGAAGCCCTTGTACTTGATGAGCTCCTTGAGCCGGTCGACGACGTAGAGGTGGCCGTCGGCGTCGATGTGGCCGATGTCGCCGGTGTGCAGCCAGCCGTCCTTCTCGAGCATCGCGTCGGTGGCGGCCTGGTTGCCGAGGTAGCCGAGCATCACCTGCGGACCGCGGACGACGACCTCGCCGTCCTCGTCGACGCCGAGCTCGGCCTGCGTGACCGGGTCGACGATCTTGGTCTCGGTGTTGGGCGCGGTGACGCCGCACGAGCCCGGCTTGAACATGCCGGGCGGGGTGAGGTGCGAGACGGGCGACAGCTCCGTCATGCCGTAGCCCTGCACGACCTCGCAGCCCAGACGCGCACCGCACTCGAGCGCGAGTTCGGCCGAGAGCGGGGCCGCGCCGGAGAACACCTGCTCGAGCTTGGACAGGTCGTACTGGTCGACCATCGGGTGCTTGGCCAGCGCGACGACGATGGGCGGGGCGACGAACGAGCGTGTGATGCCGTGGTCCTGGTGCAGGCGCAGGAACTCCTCGAGGTCGAAGCGCGGCATCGTCACGATGGTCGCGCCCGCGCGCAGACCTGTGTTCATGAGCACCTGCATGCCGTAGATGTGGAAGAACGGCAGCACCGCGATGAACAGCTCGTCCTCGCGGATGTCGGCAGCACCGAGCACCTGCGCGACGTTGGCCACGAGGTTGCGGTGGCTGAGCATCACGCCCTTGTTCACGCCGGTCGTGCCGCTGGAGTAGGGGAGGACGACGACGTCGTCGCCCTGCACCGGGACCTGCTCGGCCAGCGGAGCACCGAACAGCTCGGTGACCGGACGGGCGCCCTCGGCCTCGCCGAGGACGAAGACGTCGGTGACCTCCGTGCCCGCCGCCGCCTTCGTCGCGACCTCCAGGAACATCGGGATGGTCACGAGGATCGAGGCATGCGAGTCGAGGAGCTGCTTGTGCACCTCGGCCTCGGTGTAGGTCGGGTTGATCGTGGTGATGGTGCCGCCGGTCATCGCGACGCCGTGGAAGATCACGGCGTACTCGGGGATGTTCGGTGACATCAGCGCGAGGGTGCTGCCGGTGCTGAAGCCGCGCGCCACCAGCCCGCCGGCGAGCGAGCGGACCCCCGCCGCGAGGGCGGCGTAGGTGATAGTGCGCCCGCTCGGGCCATCGATGAGGGCGGGCTTGTCGCCCAGCGCCCCCGCCTTCGCCAGCACGTACTCGGTCAGCGGTACGTCGGGGATCTCGACGTCGGGCAGCGGGCTCGCGAACACCATGGGGCGACTCCTCCGTCTCGGCTTCGGTGAAGGCAGTGTGGTCCAGCCCGGCCCGTGCGGCGAGCGGAACCGCCCAACTCGCGACGTCGTCCTCCGACGGTGATCGCACCCCCGTCGTCGAGACGGCGCCGCGCACCCCTACGGCCCACTGGGAAGCCGTGGAAGGAGGGGGATCCGCGGCCCGTGGTGGCTGCGCGGTAACCCGGACGGACGCAGGTCACCCGGCTGGTTCCTCAAGACACCCTCTCGCCGGACCCGATCCCTTCCAGTGATCACGGCTGCGGTCCTGGCGCGGCTCTCGTTCCCCTGCACCGGAGATCGCGATGAAGCACCTCCCGGCACGCCACTCCTCGTCGGCCTCGTCCCGCCCGGGGATCGGACCTGCGCGTGCGGCGGTCCTGGCCGTCTCCTCGGCCGCCCTGGTGGCGGGCGGCCTGGTCGTGACGACGGGCGCGGAGGCGGGCACCGACGTGTCCGGTCGCGTCATCGTGGCGTATGACCACGGGGCGGGAGCGCGTGCGCTGGAAGCGCTCCAGTCGGTCGGCGGACGCGTCGAGCGCGAGGTGCCCGGCCTCGACGCGACGGTCGCAGTTCTGCCGCCGGGAGTCTCGCGCCGGCTCGCCGCTCTCGATGGAATCCGGTACGTCGAGCCCGACGTCGCCCGCCCGGCGGAGGCCGCCACCGACGACCCCTACCTCCCGAGCAGCGGTCCGATCGCAGGCGGCGAGTGGGGCATCGGCCGCACCCACGTGCCGTCCGTCTGGACCGCGATCGGTCTCGGCAGCAGCACCGTGAAGGTCGCCGTCGTCGACTCCGGCGTGCTGGCGACGCACGAGGACCTCGCGGGCCAGGTGCTCCCCGGGCGCAACGTGCTCGACGGGTCCTCGGCCACCACCGACACCGACGGGCACGGCACCGAGGTCGCGGGCATGGTCGCCGCAGCGACCGACAACGGCATCGGTATCGCCGGCTACTGCGGGGGCTGCCGGATACTGCCGGTGAAGGTGACCACGGGCGGATCGGCGTACGACAGCAACCTGGCGGCGGGCGTGGTCTGGGCCGCCGACAACGGAGCGCGCATCATCAACCTCAGCTTCGCCGGGACGGCGTCGTCGACCACGCTCGGCAACGCGGTCGCGTACGCGCGCAGCAGGGGTGCCGTCGTGATCGCGGCCGCAGGCAACAGCGGCTGCGACTGCGTCACCTACCCTGCGGGCTACCCCGGCGTGGTGTCGGTGGCAGCGAGCAGCAACCTCGCGGGCGACCCGCTGCAGGGCTACTCGAACTACGGCCCGTGGGTCTCTGTCTCGGCGCCCAGCGGGCTCCCGACCACGACACTCACCGGCTACTCCGCCGTCGGAGGCACGTCGCTCGCGGCACCGGCGGTCGCCGGCATCGCCGGTCTCCTCGCCTCGGCCGCCCCGGCCGCCTCGGGTGCAGACCTGGTGACGGCGCTGCTGACCGGAACGTCTCCGCTGTCCGGCTCGCACCTCGTGGCCACGGGGCGCATCGACGCCCTCGGGGCCTACTCGGCGCTCGTGGGAGCCGCGACCGGCAGCCCGTCGCCGATGCCGACGCCGACCAGCGCGAGCCCCACGGCGACCGCGACGGCCGACCCCACGCCCACCAGCACGCCGACCAGCGCGACGCCGACGGCGTCGCCGACGACCAGCGGGCCGAGCCCGACACCGACGCCGACGCCGACCCAGACGGTGACCGCGACCCCCGGGCCCACGCAGTCGGTCACGCCGAGCCCGACGACCACGACGTCCGTCATGACGTTCTCGTCGAGCCTCTCGCGCAAGCAGACGACGCGGAGCTACACGATCAGCGGGGGCGGCGTCGACACTGCGCTGTCGTTCAGCGGGAGCAGCACGCTGTGGCTCACGATCGCGACGAGCACGGGCACGACCGTCCTGTCGCAGACCGGTCCGAGCGTGCTCAAGGCACACGTCGAGGTCCCGGCAGGCTCCTACGTCGTCACCGTCGGCGGCTCGACCAAGGTGTCGTTCACCCTCTCGGTGACCACCACCCGCTGACCGCACCACGACGACGACAGGGGTGCCGTTGTTGATCGCGTCGAACGCGTCCTTGGCCAGACCCTGGGTGGCCTTGATCTGGCCGTACCAGGCGCTGCCGCCCACGTTGGACTTGCCGGCTGCGTACGTCAGCATGTTCGAGACGGTCATCGACGTGGCGCCGCCGAACGCACCGCTCCAGCTGGAGATGTCGATCTTGACGCCCCCCAGGCCCGTCACGTTGCCGTTGTAGGGCTTGGACTTGGCGCCGTCAGGGCCGACACCTGAGCCGTAGTAGACGTCGAGCGCGGTCGCGAGCATCTGGCCCTTGAGCATCGCGTTCATCGCCGCCCCGCTGGCGTTGGCAGCCTTGATGACGCCTGTGACGTAGGTCGCCACGTCGCTGCACTTCGCAGTCGCCGACAGGTCCTGGAACGGCGCGAACGTGCGCAGGTACGTTCCCGAGGCGCACACCTTGGTCACCGGGTCGGCGGTGCCGCCGGTGATGATCCCCTGGCCGTTCTTGTTCTGCCAGAAGCCCATCGTCAGGCCACCAGCGTCGTTGCTGCAGACCCGCGAGTGCGCGTCCTTGGCCTGACCGGTCTCCGTGATGGTCGCGGTGTTGTCCACCGTGAAGCACGCGTTGGTGAGGACCTTCACCGTCTTGCTGTAGGTGTAGGTCGCCGACGCGTACGGCGCGGCGTCCGTCCCCGTTAGGGTGCCGAGCGTCCCGGCCGGCGTGCCGCCGGTGTACATCGGGTCGGTGACGTGGATGGTCTTGTCCACCGTGGCGGTCGGCGTGGTGAACGCGACGTCGACGTCGTCGCTCGCCTCACCGGTCGGGGTGGAGTAGGCCGCGGCGTCCCACGTGGCCGTCGCGGTGTTGGTGCCGCTCCCGCCGCCGGTGAAGGTGCACGTGTAGCCGACGTCGACCGACTCGCCGGCGGGCACGAGCACGCTCGTGTCGTCCGGGGTGCAGGAGCTGCCGGCGGTGCCGCCGCTGAGCACGTCGGCGACATCAGCCGTGATGTCCTCCCAGTCGTTCGGGTTGGCGATCGTGATCGTGCCACTGCCCTCGAAGGCGCTGTCGGCGAAGCCGGTCTGCTCCGCCTTGACCGTGTAGTTCAGCGTGATGTCCGAGCCGCCGGAGCCGCTGACGGTGGTCTTGTCCACGGACTTGCCGATCTTCCACCGGTAGGTGCGCGTGAAGCTCGGGTCGAACGACTTCGAGACGGTCAGGTCGGCCCCGACGCACAGTGTGACCTCCTTCTCCGCCGATCCTGTGGTGCCGGTCGTGCTCGTGGTGAAGGTGGCCGTGTTGTCGTACGTCGTGCACGTCCCCGGCGTGCCGGTCACGGTCCGCGAGTAGGTGAGCGTCGTCGGGTTCGCGTCGCTGACGGTCACGGTGCCCAGGGAGCCGGCGTAGGAGTCGGTGACGTTGATGGAGCTGTCGACCACCGTGTTCGTGAACGCGATGCCGTAGCCGTCGTTGTCGAAGGCGAACTGGGCGTAGCTGCCGAGCAGGAACCCGTTGTCACCGAGGTCCTGGTCGGGCCAGGCAGCGGTGACGGTGTTCGCCAGCGAGTCGGACGGGAGGCCGCCGAGGGTGCAGACGTACGGGAACGAGGCCTCGCCGTTGCCGCTGCCGTCGGCCGCGGGGATCGTGGCGTCCTGTCCGCCGGTCACGGTGCAGCCGGTGCCGTCGCTCAGCTCGTCCGTGACGTCGACGCCGGTGACCTCCGCCTTGTTCGGGTTGAACACGGTGATCGTGCCGGTGACCTTGACGGCCGAGACCTGGCCGGTGCTGTGCGAGACCGAGACGGTGTAGTTGAACGTCGCGTCGGTGCCCGACTGCTCGATGCGGGTCTTGTCGGCGACCTTGCTGATCTTCCAGTCGTACGACGTCGTGTACGAGCCCGTCGCATCCTTGACCACAGTGAGGTCGGAGGCGGGCGGGATCACGGTGCCACCGCCGTCGTCGACCTTGAACGCGTCGTACTTGCACACGGAGGGGTCGACGCCGGGCAGGTAGCTGCCCGTGGGGGTGAGGCCGCTGATCTTGCAGACAGCCATGATGTAGACGCCGCCCGGGTTCGTGGTGTCGTCGTAGGGGAACACCCGGATCTTGTTGTCGACGAACTCGTGACTGCCGCTGTAGGCGATCACGCCGTTCGCCACCTCGAAGGTGCGGTTCAGGTAGCTGTCACCGCTGGGGATCGCCGAACCATCGGCGTTGTGATCGCCCAGCACGTAGGGGGCAGCCACCAGGTCGGACAGGTTCTTGTCGGTGCCGTCGTTGGGGTTGGCGTCGGCGTTCGCGCCCTGGCCGCCCGGCACCAGTACGGCAAAGAAGTAGGTGCCGTCGTTGATGCCGGCGCTGTCCGGGAGACCGGAGAGCCACACGTACTTCTTGTTCTTGTAGATGTTGCAGTTCACGGCGTCGTCGGTCGACGACGGATTGCCGTTGCCGCAGACGTCGCCCAGCGTGCCGCCCTGCTTGTCCGCGTCGATGTTCGTGGTGGTCGAGACGGCGCCGGTGACCGGCGGGTTCGCGGTCGCGGGCGTCTGGCCGACGACGGCCACCACCCCGAGCGCGAGAGCAGCGGCGCTCGTGCGAGCCAGCCAGCTGCGGGTACGAGATGTCCTCACGTGGTTCCCCTCCTGGTGGGACGGCCCCCGGCCGTCATGGGTCGTGCATCGCGATGGGCCGTCGGAGCGGCGCTCCTCGGGCGGACCGGGCGTCAGCCGGTCCGTGGCTGGTCCGGCAGAGTCGTGATCGTCGGCGGAGGACGCGAGCGCGGGGAGCGCGGCGATCGGTGCGGTGCGGGCTGCCCCAGGCGGCAGCCGGCACCGGCACGCGACCGGCGGATGGGCGCGCGAGGGACGACGTCCCCGGCGCGGGTCATGGACAAGACGGTGAGCCCCCCGGCTCGCGGCCTAGGCCGCTGTGGCAGTTCCCCGAGGGAGACGCCAGGACCGCATCCCATTTCCCTATCGATCACCGAACGTAGCCGGACGCGGGGGTGTTACCGGGGCCGTTCGGGTGAAGAGTTCGCTGGATGACACAGCGCCGCGATCGCACTGCGTCACAGGCGCCGCGGGCGCAGCGGAGCGGTCGTCGTCGGTCGAGCAGCGCTCAGGTCAGGGGCTCAGCCAGAGGTCGGCGGCGAGGAGCTCGGCGACCAGGACCTCGGTGAGGAGCCGGACGTCGTCGTCCTCGTCGCCGGCGTAACGGATCGTCATCGCGGTGCCCTCGACCTCGGTGCCGACCGCGACCACGGTCGAGCCGCGCTCGCCGGTCCAGCGCAGCAGCTCGTCCTCCCAGGGCGATCCGCCGAGCAGGAGCATGCGGTAGTCGGTCGTCTTGGTGAGGTAGACGTCGACGTGGCTCCAGTCGCCGGTCTCGCACGCGTACGCCGGGATCCGCGGACCTTCGCGCAGCATGAGCGCGGACTGCTGCGCCGACGAGAGCCGCCGGGCCGGCGCGACGACGTGCACGCCGTGCGGGCCGACGAGCCGCGCGCGCAGCTCGGGCAGCCACTCGCCGCGGGAGCGGAGCAGGTCCTCGCACGCTGCGGCGGACCGGCGTACGAGGTTCGGGACGTCGAGGTCGGCGCGCGCGACGCGCGGCTCGAGCGCGAGCAGCAGCGCGAGCGTGTGCTGGAACGAGCGCGACGCGACCCCGCCCTCCTCCACCCCGGCGCGCAGGTCGACGCGC
Source organism: Candidatus Nanopelagicales bacterium (assembly GCA_044224785.1). Taxonomy (GTDB): domain Bacteria; phylum Actinomycetota; class Actinomycetes; order S36-B12; family CAIYMF01; genus Longivirga. The sequence goes on from JBGAJT010000058.1 coordinate 10,837, forward strand.
TCGTGCACGCCGCCCTCGAGGTCCTGCGCGAGCGCACCTTCGGCCGCGTTGGTGACGAGGACGACGGGCGCCTTGTCGCGGTAGTGCGCTGCGGCGGCACGCGTCTCGCGGGAGCCGCCGCTCGCCGAGATCGCGACGACCACCGTGTGGCCGTCGGCGCCGGGCAGGAGGTCGGTGCTCGCGAGGTCGGCGACCGCATTGACGCCGTGCGCGCGCAGACGTGCGGCGGACACCCCCGCGGCGTACGCCGAGGAGCCCATGCCGAGCAGCACGAAGCGCGACGCCATCGGCAGCACGCCCCAGGGGTCGTGCGCCTCGAGGTGGTCGGCGAGGTTGGCGAGGACCTCGGGCTTGCGCTCGAGGTCGGCGAGGAACTTCGCGGGGTCCATGCGGGCGGTCCGTCCTGAGAGGTCATCCGGGTTCGAGGTCATCAGTGTCCCCGAGCGGCTGGCCGATCGGTGAGTGGAAGGAATGTTGCCTTCTTAGCAACGAATGGCACATTCAGTGACTACGTCAGGGGAGGAGGTCGCGCAGGGCTCCGTCGGGGACGTAGCGCCAGTGCGGCAGGTGCTTCGCGGCGTAGAGGAACTCGCGGACCTCCTGCTGGAGGCGCAGGGGGACGGCGAGCGCGTCGTCGAACAGGTGCGCGTGGCGCGTCCGCGCGAGCGTGTCGACGTACTCGTAGCGGAACGCCTCCTGCGCCGCCGCGATCCAGGTGCGGACGAGCTCGGGGTCGGCTCCCTCGGTCCGCTTCAGCACCACGCGGCCGACGTGGTCGAGCGACGCGAGCATCCCGACCGCGTCGAGCGCGGCCGGCTGCGGGTCGCTGCGCTGCTCGGGCGGGCGCACCGGGTTGCCGTCGAAGTCGGTGACGGCGTAGTCGAAGCGGAGGGTCGGATCGGTGCTGGGGGTCCGCAGGACCTGGCCCACGTGGTAGTCGCCGTGCACGGGGATCAGCGGTGTGCCGACGTGCTGCGCAAAGGCGTCGTACGCCGCGGCGATGCGGTCGGCGCGCGCCTGCAGCCGCTCTCCCTCCTCGCCGTCGACGAGCCGTACCGCCTCCGCCAGCTCGGCGCGGGCGTCGGCCTCCCACCGTGCGACGTCGTCGGCGGTCGCCGCCGCGACGTCGTGCACGGCGAGGGCGACGTGCATGCGCGCGGTGAGGGCGCCGATCCGCCTCGGCCCCTCGAGCGCCCGGTCCATCCCGGGACGCAGGTGTGCCGCACCCGCGTCGGCCTCCCCACCGCGGACGGTGGCGGCGTTCACGTCGGCGACGGCCCAGTCCCAGCCGTCCTGCGCGCCGTCGAGGTACGACGTCACGCTCGCGAGCAGGACCTTGCTCGATCGACCGGGCACCTCGTGCTCCTGGCCCCACCAGTGCAGCAGGCCCCAGGGGGTCGGCGTCTCGGTGAAGCCGGCCTCCGCCAGAGCGCTGAGCCGGGCCATCGCGGGCTGCGCGCCGCGGACGCCGGCCGGCGGCAGGTGCACGGCCCACTTCACCATCGCGCGGTCGCCGACGACGACCGACTCGTTGGTCTGGTCGACGGTGATGCTGCGCTCCCCGCTCGGGATCTCCTCGTCGTGCCAGCCCTCGACATGGAACAGCGACGGCGGCTCGAACGCCTCGAGGCCGGACGGCTCGGGCGCCTCGCCGGTGATCGACCAGGTCTGCGAGACGCCGGTGGCCTCGACCTGCTTCACCGCCGCGCGGAACCGACGGAGGCTCACGACCATCGCCGCGACGACCGCCTCGGCGATGCCGTCGCCCGGGACCGCGCGGCGTAGGGCGGAGCCCTCGACCACGAGCGGCACGGTCCAGCGACCGCTGTCGCCGTCCTCGATCACCGCCACGTGACGGCCGGAGCCGAGGTCGGTGGAGTCCAGCAGCCGCAACGGTTCCGGGACGTCGACCTGCGCGCGGCGGTCGCCGGCCGGCAGCACCAGCGAGCCGGGTGCCGACGCGACGAGCGCCGCGAGGTCGGTCACAAGGTCTCGCGCGAGCCGGCGTAGGCGCGACCGACCGCCTCGATGACGTCGGCGCCGTGCACCAGGCCCTCGCGGGCCCGGATCGCCTCGCCGCGCGCCGCCGCCGCCGCGCGCACCTCGGGCGACAGGACGTGCGCGAGCGCGGCGTCCATCTCCTCCTCGGTGAACGCGTACGTCGCGAGCCGCACGCCGAACCCGAGCTCGTCCATCCGCTGCGCGTTGTCGTACTGGTCCCAGAACAGCGGCAGCAGGATCATCGGCGTGCCGAAGTGCAGTGACTCCGTGGTCGTGTTGTTGCCGCCGTGGGTGATGACGGCGTCGACCTGCGGGATGATCGTGGTCTGCGGCAGGAACTCCGCGCCGACCATGTTGTCGGCGAGCTCGTAGAGGTCGGACTGCGGGCCCTTGCTCACGATGTAGCGGTGCGGAGTGCGGCCGAGGACGTCGACGAGCCGCTTCATGAGGTCGACGTCGGCACTGCCGAGCGACCCGAGCGACAGGTAGACCAGCGCGCTCCCCTCGGGACGGTCGGTGGCCTCCGCCGGCAGCACGTACTGCTCGTCGGTGCCGCGCACGCTGGAGTCCATCCGGTGCCACGTCGCGTCGAGCGGGCGGACGTCGGTGTAGTCGGCCTCCTCCGGGAACACGTAGAGGTTGGCGACGTCGCTGGTGTGCACGAACTCGAGGTCGGGGAGCGACGGCGCGCCCTGCTCCTGCACCCAGTCGTTGAAGGAGCTCCACAGCTCGCGGTGGGTGCGGTCGTACTCGGCGCGGAACGACGCCCACTCGCTGCGGTCGGCGACCGGCAGCCCGGAGTACGCCGGCGGCAGGTCCGCGCCCGGCACCTCGAGGGGGTTGCACGACACGATGCGGACGTAGGGCGCGTCGGCGGTGACGAGCGCGGGGAACGCGACGACGTTGTCCTCGACGATGACGTCGGGCTGCACCCGCGCGATGATCTCCCGCAGCTGCGGCTCGCAGTACTTCGCGCCGTCGATGAGCGCGCCCCACGTCGGAGCCATGAAGGTCTCGAGCTGCTGCACCGTCGGCTTGCGGAACTCCGGCGCGGTGTCGCGGATGAACTCCTTCCAGAACGCGCCGGCGTCGAGCTCCTCGCCCTCGACCGGCTCGGCCGGCGGTGCGAGGTCGACGAGGTCCTCCTCGAACCCGAGCGGCGCGAGCCGGCCCTTCCACGACGCCTCGGCAGCGAACACGACGCGGTGCCCCCGCTTGAGGAGCACGTCGCCGATCCCGACGCACTGGTTGGTCGGTCCGTACGCCGATTCGGGCATGAACAGGACGGTCAGCGGGCGCTGCGCCATGCGGGCTCCAGGTGCCGGACGACGCCTGCGGAGCGCCATCGCTTCGGGGGGTGCCAGCGCAGCCTAGATCGCCCCCCGCGCACCCCCGACCCACCCCCGCGTTTTCACTGTATGTGCCATTCGTTGCTAAGAGCGCAACATT
>JBGAJT010000059.1:0-3555 GCA_044224785.1 Candidatus Nanopelagicales bacterium
CATTCCTGACATTCACCGGCGCCGTCGGCGCGACCGCCGCGGTCGGCGCGGTCGGCGCGCAGGTCTCAGGCCGCGGGCAGCAGGGCGAACAGCGGCGAGGAGATGAGGAAGTCCGCGGTCGAGCGGTTGCAGGCGGTGGGGACGTCGGACAGCACCGCGACCCGCAGGAGCGCCTTGACGTCGGGGTCGTGCGGCTGCGGCTCGAGCGGGTCCCAGAAGAAGACCAGCATGTCGATCGCGCCCTCGACGATCTGCGCGCCGATCTGCAGGTCGCCGCCGAGCGGCCCGCTGGCTACGCGCTCGACGGCGAGCTCGAGCCGGTCGTGCAGCAGGCTCCCCGTCGTACCCGTGGCGACGAGGCGGTGCCGCATCAGGGTGTCGACATTGAACGCCGCCCACTCGAGCAGGTCCTTCTTGCGGTTGTCGTGCGCGACCAGGGCGATGCGCCGTGGCCGCGGCAGCGTGCTGGAGCTCATGCCCCCAGCCTGCCGCGGTCAGATGAACGCGCGGTTTCGTGCAGGTGCGGACGACGTGGCCTGCGACCGGTCAGCCGCCGGCGACCGCGGGGATGATCGAGACCTGGGCGCCGTCCTTCACGGGCGTCGCGAGGCCGTCGGTGAACCGGACGTCCTCCTCGTCGACGTAGACGTTGACGAAGCGGCGCAGCGCCCCGGCGTCGTCGAGGACGCGCGCGCCGATCCCCGGCGCGGCGGCGTCGAGCGCGGCGAGCAGCGACGCGAGCGTGGGCTCGGCCGGCTCGACGGCGACCTCGGAGGCCCCGTCGGTGTACGTGCGCAGGATCGTCGGGATCCGGACCTTCACAGCCATGGCGCTCTCTCGCTTCCGGTTCACCGGGTTCAGGACTGGGTGCGGGCGTGGTGCTCGGCGATCACGCGGGTGACCTCGTCGACGTCGTGCGCGATGGTCGCGGTCGGACCGACGGCGTCGGCGATCGCGTCGAGGGTCTTCAGGCCGTCGCCGGTGTTGAGGATGACGGTCTCCTTCGAGCCGTCGAGCCCGCCGGACGCGAGCAGCTTGCGCAAGGTGGCGACGACGACGCCGCCCGCGGTCTCGGCGAAGATGCCCTCGGTCTCGGCCAGCAGCCGGATCCCCTCGACGACCTCGGCATCGCTCACGTCGTCGATCGCACCGCCGGTGCGGCGCACGGCGTCGAGCGCGTACGGGCCGTCGGCCGGGTTGCCGATCGCGAGCGACTTGGCGATGGTGTCGGGCCGCACCGGCTTCACGACGTCGCGGCCGTCGCGGAACGCCTGCGACACCGGCGAGCAGCCGGTCGCCTGCGCGCCGTAGACCTTCCAGGGCGTCTCCTCCACGAGGCCGAGCGACGACAGCTCCCGCCAGGCCTTGTCGACCTTGGTGAGCAGCGACCCCGACGCGATCGGCGCCACGACCTGCTCGGGCAGGCGCCAGCCCAGCTGCTCGGCGATCTCGTAGCCGACCGTCTTCGAGCCCTCGGCGTAGTAGGGCCGGAGGTTCACGTTGACGAAGCCCCAGTCCGCGGTGAGCGGGTCGCCGATGAGCTCGGAGCAGAGGCGGTTCACGTCGTCGTAGTTGCCGTCGACCGCGAGCAGGATGCCGCCGTACGCCGCGGTGGTGAGGACCTTGCCGTCCTCGAGGTTGCTCGGGATCACGACGACCGAGTCCTGGCCGGCGCGCGCAGCGGCGGCGGCGACGGCGTTGGCGAGGTTGCCGGTCGAGGCGCACGCGATGGTGCCGAGGCCGAGACGGCGTGCGGCGCTCTGCGCCACTGCGACGACGCGGTCCTTGAAGGAGTGCGTCGGATTGCCGCTGTCGTCCTTCACCCACAGCGTGCCGGTCATCCCGAGCGCAGCGGCGAGGTTGTCGGCGCGCACGAGGCGGGTGAGGCCGGGGTTGAGGTTGCGCTCGTCGCCGGCGTACGCCGCGACCGGCAGCAGGCAGGAGTAGCGCCACATGTTCTGCGGACCGGACTCGATGAGCTCGCGGGTCACGCCGGAGTGGTCGTAGCCGACCTCCAGCGGACCGAAGCACTCGATGCACGCGTAGGCCGCGCCGAGGGCGTAGGTGGCGCCGCACTCGCGGCAGACGAGGCCGGTGGCGGGGCCGAAGTCGGGGGCGCCGGGCTTGGACTCGAGGTCCGCGGCGGAGGTCTCGAACGAGGTGGACATGCTGGGGAGGCCTTTCTCCTCATCTTCCCGGCGGTCGGTCGACCACCGGACGGAGTTGGCACCTTCTCGCTGCCGGCCTCGGGCGACGTGTCACGTCGGTCGAGCGTGCTGCGATGGTTGCCGGGGCTTCACCGGGCCGTGTCCCTCTGCCCCTCTGGATGAGATGTTCAGTTGTGCCGGGCCCGGGGGCCTCGACCTCAGGGTCGGCCGCGCGCGACCGTCCTGCGTGGGCGAGACTGTACGGGAGTCCCGAGGCCTGGGACGCCTGAGGTCCGGATGATGAGACATCCGGCCGACGACGGGAGTGCGGGTGCAGCCCGACGCGGAGTCCTGGTTCGCCGCGCGCACGAGCTCGGTCACCGACTGGTCGCGCGACCGGCTCCTCGAGCACAAGGGCGCGACCCGCGTCAGCGTCGTCCTCCCCGCGCTCGACGAGGAGTCCACCGTCGGCCGCATCGTCGCGTCGGTGCGCGCCTCGCTCGGCGAGGGCGTACCGGAGGCCCGCCGCCTCGTCGACGAGCTCGTCGTCGTCGACTCCGGCTCCACGGACCGCACGGCCGAGGTCGCGCGCGCCGCCGGCGCCCGCGTCGTCGCACGCGAGGACGTCCTGCCCGACCTCCCGGTGGTGCCCGGCAAAGGCGAAGCGATGTGGCGCGGGCTCGCCGCGACCGAGGGCGACGTCGTCGTCTTCATCGACGCCGACCTGCAGTCGTTCACACCGTCCTACGTCACCGGGCTGCTCGGTCCGCTCCTCACCGACCCGAGCGTGCAGCTGGTGAAGGCGGTCTACGAGCGCCCGCTCGTCGAGGGCTCCACCGTCGTCAGCGCGGGCGGCGGCCGGGTCACCGAGCTCGTCGCGCGACCGCTGCTCAACCTGCTCTGGCCCGACCTCGCCGGTCTCGTGCAGCCGCTCGCCGGCGAGTACGCAGCGCGCCGCACGCTGCTCGAGTCGCTGCCCTTCCCCTGCGGGTACGGCGTCGAGCTCGCGCTGCTCGTCGACACCTACGAGGCGCACGGCCTCGACGCGATCGCGCAGGTCGACCTCGGCGTGCGCGTCCACCGCCACCACGACGAGCCCCGCCTCGGCCGGATGTCGGCGGAGATCCTGCGCACGGCCCTCGACCGGCTCGCCCGCCGCGGCGACCTCTCGGGCGCGAGCGCGCTCGGCACCACGCTGACCCAGTTCGACCGCGACTCGCGCGGCTTCTCGATCCGCAGCCACGACGTCGCCGCCCTGGAGCGACCACCGCTGGCGAGCCTCACCGCGTACGCCGCCCGCGGCCGCTGACGCTCGGCGAGCACGGGTCCACCTGTCGCGAGATCGGCACCGGGAGTTCGCCGCGCGTTCGCCCGCCCTTGGCCGCGCTCTGCGTCACTGGTGCCGCAT
>JBGAJT010000059.1:3565-14190 GCA_044224785.1 Candidatus Nanopelagicales bacterium
GACCCGAGCGCCCTGCGCTGGTGGGACGGCGCGGTGTGGAGCGGCTCGACGCACCCCCGCGCGGCGACCGCGCCGGTCGCGCCCGGCTGGTACGAGCGCCCGGAGACCCCCGGCGTCCACGACTGGTGGGACGGCAGCCGCTGGGTGGACCGCGACGACGTCGAGATCACCGACCTCGAGACCATCGACCTCGACGTCGACCTCCGCGACATCCCGCTGGACCGGCACCTCGGCTCCCCCGCCGTGCCGCTCGTCGTCCACCACGCCGCCGGGTGGTACGCCGACCCGTCCGACGCATACGCATGGCGCTGGTGGGACGGCGCGGAGTGGACGGCTCACACGCACACCACCCACGCCCAGGCGGTTCCGGCGCTCTGAGCGGTCAGGCGCCGACGGCGCCCTGGATCTCGACGATCTCGGCCGACTCGACGGGAGCCCTCGTGCCGGCCACGAGCGCGGCGAGGTCGTCGACCCGGTGGCTCTCGCAGTACGCGCGGACGTCGGGGTTGGGCAGGTAGCCCGCCGCGAGGTGGCGCACGACCCAGTGGGTCGCCGGCCGGGCGCAGTCCGGGTGGTTGCAGTTCGCCATGTCGACACCTCTCCTGCACAGATTGTTGCCCGCGGGAACAAAACGACGTCAAGGTAGTTCACCGACCGTTCATGGAACTGTGACCGCTCCCGCGGTCTCGGACGTGCGGCAGGCTGGGGCCGTGCGCCCCTCCCACCGCATCCGCCAGGTCGTCAACGCGGTCAACCTGGCGACGATCGCCGGTCTCGGTCTCGCGAAGGCGCAGCGCGGCACCCTCGAGCGCGGCCCCGAGGGGCTGGTGATCGCGACGGGCACGCGCGGCCGGGTGCCCGTCGCGTCGGCGTACACGATCGGGAACGTGATCGTGGTGCGCGAGGGTGTGGAGCTCACCGACGAGCTGCTCGCGCACGAGGCCGCGCACGCCACCCAGTGGGCATGCTGCGTGGTGCTGTTCCTGCCGCTGTACGTCGGCGCGATGGGCTGGTCGTGGGTGCGCACGGGCGACCACTGGAGCCGCAACGTCTTCGAGCAGCGCGCCGGTCTGGCGCGCGGCGGCTACGTCGAGAACCCCACGCGCAGAAGGCGTCAGGCCGGGTAGTCCTTGCCGATCACGATCACCATGCGCTGCTTGGGCATGCCGGGCAGCGGGAGGTCGACCCGGCCGTCGGCGGCAGGCAGGTCCTTGATGATCGTGGCGCGCGCGTCGACGTGGCCGTTGAGGTAGATCGTGGTCGCGCCGATGCCGCCCTTGGACCAGTTGCCCACCGAAGTCACGTTCCAGCCGAGGCGCTCGAGCTTCGCGGCGACCTCCTTCGCGAGGCCCGGACGGTTGGTCGCGTTGAGCACCACCACGGGCACGCTGCGGTCGATCTTCGTGGCCGGCGCCGCGCTCGAGGTGGGCGACGCCACCGCGCTCGGCGTGCTGCTCGGGCTCGGCTTGGGCGACGCCGACGGCGACGTGCTCGGGGAGGACGACGGCGACGCCGCGGAGCTCGACGGCTTCGGCGAGCCGGCCGACGGCGACGACGACACGACGGGCACCGGCGCGGACGAGGAGTCGGCGCGCTCGGACTGCAGGTGCAGCCACGCGGCGGCGAGGGCGAGGGCGGACACCACGGCGAGCGCCAGCGGGATGATCGCGCGGCCGGGCGCGGACGGCCCGCCGGTCATCGCGGCCTTGGCACCGGTGGGCGCCTCGGCCTTGCGCGCCTCCTCCTCGGCCCTGCGGCGCGCGAGGCGGCCGCCGGCCGGCGGGGCGGGCAGCACGTCGGTGGCGTTGTAGGAGTGGTCGTCCTCGGGGTACGGATACGCGATCGCCGGCGGCTGCTCGGAGACCGGTGCGTCGAGGTCGACGTCGGGAGAGGGACAGCCCGGGAGGCCCGGCTGGTCGGGCTGGTCGGTGCCCGCCATGCCGTCCTCGCCGGAGTAGGTCGTCATGCTTCCCCCCGCCCGCGGGACCGGCCCGCGGGCAGCGTCAGAGGTCGATGCCCAGACGGCGGGCCGAGCGGGCCCGCTGACGCGCGGCGCGCATCCGGCGCAGCCGCTTGACGAGCATCGGGTCGGCCTCGAGCGCGGCCGGGTTGTCGATGAGGGCGTTGAGCACCTGGTAGTAGCGGGTGGCGCTCATGTCGAACAGCTCGCGGATGGCCTGCTCCTTGGCGCCGGCGTACTTCCACCACTGCCGCTCGAACTCGAGGATCTCGCGGTCGCGCTGGGACAGGCGGTCACCGGACGGCATCGGATCGACTGCGCGCACGGCGTCCATCAAGCAGGTCCTCTCTCGGCCACGGCACGCGTGGGGCGCGCCGTTCGACCACGCCCTCGACGGGCGCGTGGGGCCACTCTACGGGTCGAATCCCACGCCTGTCATTCACCCCCGAGGTGAACCTCGACAGGCGCCTCCCCCGACCCGGGGGCCGGGTCCCGTCGCAGGTCAGAGGGGGTGCGGGTGCTCGTGCGGGCCGCGCCGGACCCGGACACGCGCCGTGGCGCGCCCCGTCCGACCGGCTGCTCGGCGTCATGGCCGCAGGACGTAGACCTTGCGCAGCGTCTCGTGGATGGTCCAGGTCGTCCGGGCGCCGGCGGTCAGCAGGCCGATGTCGCCCGGCCCCACCTCGAGGACCGGCCCGCCCTCCACGGCGATGGTGGCGCGGCCGGAGAGGACCACGAAGACCTCGTCGGCCTCGACGTCGCGGCTGCCGCCGACGCCGTGCTGCCACACGCCCACCTCGAGGTCGGGCGCCTCGTGCAGCGGCAGCACCCGCACGTCCGCAGGGTCGCCGAGCAGCTGCTCGGCGTCGAGCGGGACGGCCTCGAGCTCGGCGTCGTCGAGAGCGGTGGCACGGACCACGCGGGGGACGTCGGTGAACATGCCTCGAGGCTAGCCGGGACCGGTCCCGGGGCTCCGGGGACGACGTCCGCAAGGTCCGTTCGCACCCGTACGGCCCCGTCGTGGGCCGAGCGGGTGACCCCGCTGCAGACCTGTCCCACGAGAGCCCGATCACAGGAGTGTCAGGCCCGCGCGGTCGACCTCGCCCCTCGTCGGGCGCCCGGTCCCGCGCCACTGCCACATCCCAGCGCAGACCCCCCTGGGAGCCCTCCCTCGGCCGTCGGACGTCCTTGTGCCGCAACGGATCCCGGTGTCCTACCTCTCCCCGCGCTCACAGGTCGCTCAGGGACCACCTGCACCGTTACGGACCGACCTCCGCCATGGCCGAAGACCTCTGTGAAGCACCACCGAGGAGGGACCATGAGGATCGACAGGAACACGCTGAGGACGGTCGTACCGCCGGTGCTCGCGCTGGGTCTCGTCGCGCTCGTGACCCACCCGGTGGATGCCGAGACGATCCGCCCGGACCAGCGGCTCGCGGCCACCGGCTCCGCGGCCCCGGCAACGCAGGTCGTCACGACCGACGCAGGCGGCCACGTGCAAGTGACGGTCCCGGCGGTGTCGTTCCAGGAGAAGCTGCGCGTCCACGACGGCCGGCTGCGCACCGCCGTCCTCGTCAACGCGGCCCAGCCCGCGGGCAGCGCCTCTGTGCGCGAGATCCCCGGGTGCCAGATCGCCCTCACTCCCGGTCAGGTGGGCTGGCTCGACTGCGCCTTCGCCGGCAACGGCACGCTGACCGTCGTCGTCACGCTGTCCGACGGCCGCCGGATGGCGCACTCGGACGTCGCGACCGTCTCCTGATCGCAGTCGCCTGTTCGTAGTTCGTGGGTCAGCCGCGCAGGCGACGACCGGTGGCGCGCTGGTGCGCACCGCCGGTGCGCTCGTGGCGGCCCAGCAGTACCGGTGCGGCGATCCGCACCATCCCCATGCCGACCACCAGCAGCACGATCGCCGCGAGCCAGTAGACGGGCTGCACCGGTCCCGTCTTCGCCAGCGTCCCCGAGCTGCTGCTGTTGCTGTTCGACGTCGACGAGCTGCTCGAGGAGTGCGCGCTGCTCGACGAGGACGAGTGCGTCGCGGCCGCGGGCTTCTTGGTGGGCTTCGGCGCGGGCGCCGGCTTCGGCTTGGGGTTCTTGGGGTTGAACAGCGAGACGACGTACGTCGTGGCATCGGTGTCGCTCGACGCCGTGAACACGTACACGTCCGACTTCAGCGCTGGAGCCGTGTAACCCACGCTGCCCGCGCCGCTCGCGTCGGTGTCGATCCCGTTCGGCAGCTGCGTCTGCCCCACCTGGAGCAGCACTGTCGCGTTCGCCGCGAAGTCCTTGACGTGGACGGTGATCCGCTCGCCGGTCTTGATGGTCCCGTTCTCCGGCACGGTGGCGCCGTTGGCGCGCGTGAGCCACATCGACGCCTCCGACACCGCCCACGCGCGCGGGGCGATGACGAGGGACACGGCGAGCGCGACGAGGACACCGGCCGCGACGACGGACGAACGGGACAGCGGGTGGGCGCGCACGGTGGCTCCAGCAGATCGACGGGGTCGGGCACCGCACTGTCTCGGTGCCAGGTGTACGTCGCTCCCGAGCGCGGATGGCCGGCGCGACAACCTTCGGTGAACGACGGGCGACGGAGACGCTGCGGGCCCGTGCCCTCACGCTCCGGAGGCGACTGGGCCGACGGGGTGAGCCCGGGGCTCCGTGGCCACCGGGCGGGCTCGCGCCGTGTTCTCCCGGCGTACGGCGATCGTTCATCCGGGTGCGTCATCGTGCGGGCGTCCGTAGGAGGAGGCCGTCGTGCGCAGGACCTTGTTCCCCGCCCTGGTGGGCATCGCCGCCATGGCACTGCTCGCCGGGTGCGCCCGCGATGCGGTGCCGTCCGGCGCGAGCAGTGGACCTGCCGTCGACCCGGCCTACCTGCTGAGCCAGGCGAAGGCCAACGCACGAGCGGCCTCGTCCGTGCACGTGCGCGGCACCGGCCAGTGCGACCTGGGCAACTTCGTCGTAGACATGGACCTCCGCAAGGACGGCCTCGGTGCCGGCAGCGTGCAGGTCGGTGGCCAGACGATCGACCTCGTGAGCACGCACGACGCCGTGTTCATGCACGGCGCTCGCCGGTTCTGGCTGACGCAGGTGGCGCCCGCTGACGCGGACCGCATCGGCTCCCGGTGGGTCAAGGTCGCGAAGGGTGCGAGCCCGTGCCTCACAGCGCTCAGCGACTACTCGCTCGTGATGGCCAACTACCTCGACTACCCGGGTACGCCGACGCTGCTCGAGGGCACGTCGATGCTCGGCACCCCGGCCCGTCTCGTCGGACTGGGCGCCGACGTCAGCATCTGGGTGGCGAGCAGCGGGACGCTGCTGCCGGTGAACGTCCACGACGTGTCGACCAACACCGACATCACCTGGTCGGCCTGGAGCTCCGACCCTGCCGTCGTCGTCCCGCGTGCCGGCACCGTCGTCGACGGGTCGACCCTCAGCAGCTCCTGACGCAGCTCCGCGCGTCGCACCCCCGACTGCCGCGCGTCGCGGCGGTGTTCCGCTCGGACGGCGCATGCCCCCTCGGCATGCGTGAGCGGGGCCGCGCCGGTCATCCGGACGGCCCCGCTCACGTACCGGTCGCTAGCGGATGAGGACGCGTGCGCTCACCGCGGTGCCGGTGAGGTAGCCGGTCCGCACCGCCGAGACGACGAGCACGAGGTACTTGCCGTTGAACTTCAGCGGCGGCACGTACGTCGCGGTCCTAGCGACGACGGCCGACCCGATCTTCCACACGTAGAGGTACTTCGTCGGGGTCGGTGACCAGATGCCGCGGTTGGCCGTGAGGCGCTTGCCGTGCACCGGGGTACCGAGGATGCGCGGCTTGGTCGTGGCCCTCGAGGCAGCGCCGAGGGCGACGGTCACGGCAGGCGACTCGGCGACGGCGGTCGCCGGGTTGTAGGCGGTGACGACGCACTTCACCTGGTGGCCGGCGTACGTCGCAGGCAGCACGGCCGTCGAGCGCGTGCCGCCGAACGTCGTCCACGCGGCGCTCGCGTTCGTGCGCTGGAACCACTCGTAGGTGTAGGCGAAGGCGGCGGACCACGACCCGGGGTTGCACGTGCTGATCGCACCGACGCGCGCGGCTCCGGCCGCCGGCAGCACGACGTTGGACGGAGCGCCCAGCGTGATCGTGTACATGGTCGGCGACGCCGTCGAGGAGTTGAAGCTGGCGTTGCCGGTGTACTCGGCGATGATGCTGTTCGAGCCGAGCGCGAGGTACTGACCGGCGACGAACGTCGCCGCGAAGTCGCCGTCGGAGCTCACGGCGCCCTGGCTCAGCACGGTGGAACCGGCCTTGACCGCGACGGCCCCGCTGCCGACCTTGGTGCCGGAGTTCGAGGCGTCGGCGACGTGCACGGTGACGGTCACCGTGTCGCTCGTGGTGGCGGTGCCGGCGGGCGAGGTGCTGACGATCGCGGTCGTCGTGCTGTCGGCCACGACGGGCACCGAGGTGATCACCTGCGACAGCGCCGTCGACGTCGAGCCGCCGAAGGCAGCTGCGTCACCGGCGGACGGGGTGAACTGCGCCGTGATGCTGTGCGTGCCGACGCTCAGGCTCGTCGTGGCGTCCGAGGTCACCGACGCCGGTGAGCCCGAGGTCGCCGTGCCGCTGATCGTCTTGGTCGCGCCGATCTGCGTCGCGCCGTCGAAGAACGTCACGGTGCCGCCGGTGAGCGTGCCGGACGCAGGCTTGACCGTCGTCGAGAACGTGATGCTCGTGCCCTGCACCTGCGAGCCCGACGGGGTCGCGGTGGGCGTCGTCGTCGTGGTGGCCACGGTCGACGGTCCGCTCACGACCGGGTAGATCTGCTTCCACGCTCCGGGCGCGAGCCCGTCGTAGGCACCGACCGCGCTCGTCGGGTTGTACTCGATGATCGTGCGCCAGTACTTGAGCCCGTCGGCGACGACGCCGACACCCGAGTCCTGGACGCGGATCTCGAGGGTGTGCAGGTAGGCGGCGTCCGCGCCCGCGTACAGCACCAGGCCGGACGCGAGGTCCTCGATCGCCTGGCCGCTCGCGTTGAGCTTGATGAACGCCCCTGACGCGGGCGAGAAGGACGGGACCCCTGCGGGCGTGGGCGACCAGGTGTAGTTGGACTGGATCGCGATGCTGCCCCACGTGGTCACCGCCGTGTTCGCGGGATCGGGGCTGAAGAGGTTCGCCGTCGCCTTGGTGGCGTTGGCCCGAGGAGCGTCGCCGGTCGTACCGACGTACGCCGCCAGCGCCTGGATGCTGGAGCCCGACGTGATCTGCGCCCCGGACGCGTCGTACAGGACGAGGCTGCCCTTGACGTGGGCGGCATCGTCGGTGTTGCCCACCCACGGCGGCGTGCCCGAGTACGCCTCCGCCTGCGTCCCGATGGCGACGATGCCCGTCACCGCGAGCGCCAGGGCTCCGATCCCCGCACTGATCGAGGCGAGTCGCGTACGCATGGTTCTCCTTGTGTCTGGCGTCGGGGAGGGCTGGGAGGTGCTGGTCAGCGCGGCGGTCGACCGCCGGCGGCATGCCCGCCGGTCGTGCTCGCCCCCGGTCGGCGTCGGTTGGCGAGCGCGACCACGACGAGGGCGATCGCCGCGGTGCCGAGGAGCAGGCCCAGGGCGACGGGGAGGACGTTGGGCGACGACGATCGAGACGACGCCGACAACGCGGAGCCGCCGTCCGCACCGGCTGCGGCGGCCGGGTCCGAGGTGCCTCCGGCGTCCGTGCTGCCGCTCGACGGCGCGGGCGAGGATGCACCGGGCTTCGCCACGACGGCGGCGTTGGCCGCCCACGTCGGCGGCGCCGTCGGCTCGCCCTTGCCGAGCACCTGGTTGATGTTCTTGGCCGACCCGGCCGTGCAGTCGGGGCTGCGATCTCCCGCGACCATCACCCAGGTGTCGCCCTGCACCCGGATCACCGCCGTCGGGTACTTCTGGATGTAGGGCACGGCGTTCGGCGCGGACAGGTACATCCGCAGCTGCACGAGGTTGTCGAGGGTCGGCGGCGTACCGGTGACGTGGTACTCCAGCGGCGGCTCGCCGAAGCCGGCGGAGGCCATCGGGTGCGCCGGGTTGCTGTAGAAGCTCGACGGCGTCATCTGGTACGGCGACCAGAGACCGGGGTCGAGGTCCTTGTTGGGCGACGTCGCGTAGAGCGCGGCCTTGCGCCCGTTGACGGCGTACGCCTTGCCCGCCGGCACGGTCGAGACCGCCTTTACCGCGAAGGGGACGTCGCGGACGTGGCCGGACGTCACCGGCTTGTTGTCGGCATCGCAGAACCCGATGAGACCCACGGCGTTCGCGTCCTTGAACGGCAGCTGCTGATCGGCCTGCGCCGGGACGGCGAGAAGGGTCGACGAGGCCAGGAACGAGCCCGCCAGCACCAGTAGCGCGCGGCGCTGGAGCCGTGGGATGCGGAACACCTCGGGGAGCACGTGCTCACCTCATCCCGGGGACCTGTCCGACGGGGTAAGCAAGGGTGAACGCTGCATGTCGAGGTACCGGCGAATCACGGTGCCGGGTGCCGCCGTCCTGGAGCGCCGCGTTCAACCGGTGGCCGACGGCGACGCAGCGGCCGGGGCGTTCGAGGTGACCACCCACTGCGGCCCCTCGGGCATTGGCGTCGACGCGCTGCGGACTCCGAGGTAGACGCACACCCCGAGGAGGAGCAACAACGGGTAGAGCCACCACGCCTTCCAGAGGGCACGGTGCCGGCGCGCGCTACGCCGGCTCTCCTCCACCTGCCGCCGGGCGTGCGCCCGCGACACCGGCGCCGCCGTCGGTGCCGCCACGGACGGCGCTGCGGGCGGACGCGGCTGGGCGCCGCCGGCCTCCCGCTGGCGGCGCAGCTCCGCCCGACCGGGGCGGGACTGTGCTCCCGCCGGGTCGACGTGCTTCTCGACGTGCGTCGTCACCGGACCCCCTCGTGCCGGCCGGGCGGCCGCCGCCGCGTCGCGACCACGAGCGCGACGCCGACGAGGAGTGCGACCGCCGAGAGAGCGAGCGAGGCGGCGACGTCGGAACCCGTGCGGGGCAGCGTCGCGCCTCCGTCGGCGCCGTCGTCGTCGTCCGTCCCGTCGTCGCCGCCGGTCGTCGGCAGGCTCTGGCCCGCCGAGGGGACGACCACCGACACGTTGCCGCCGGCCGGCGCGGTCGGATTCGGGCTCGGACCCGTCGACCCGGCACCCGCCAGGAGGACCACTGACGTGGTGGCCGAGCGGCTCCCCGACCTCGCTGCGAGCCGGTAGGTCCCCGGGCGCAGGGCCGGGACCGTCACCAGCACCGAGCCTGTCCCGCTGGCGCCCACGCGCGGGGTGTCGAGGGTCCGGGACCCGAGCGTGACGCGCACCGACGATCCGAACCGGAATCCGCTGACGACCAGCCGGTAGCGCTTCCCGCTCGTGATGCGCGCGCGGTCGGGCATCGCGGCGCCGCCGTCGTCGACCAGCCAGACGCGCGGCACAGCCTGCACCGCGATGGCGATCTCGGGGGACGTCACGGCGCTCCTCCCGCTCGCGGACGCAGGCTCGAACACCGCGGTCGCGGGAACGCCGTCGGCGACGTGGATCGTGCTGCCGAGATCGGCGGCGCCGTCGACGACCGGGGCCGCGCCCAGCTTCGCGCCGTCGACGTAGAAGGTCACCCGTCCCGTAGCGGACGCCGGTCGCACCACGGCGTGCATGCGCACTCCGGTGTAGGTGTTCACGTCGACGCCGCTCGTGACCTCGACGGTGAGGACGACGGACGTAGCGTCGTCGGCCTGCGCAGATGCGGCACCGACGAGCGTCAGCACGCCGACCACCAGGGCGACGACGAGGGCCCTCACCCGCGCATCCGCGGTCGACACGCTCACCAGCCGGCCTTCCTGTCGCCGCTCATCCGGCGAACAAGATCCCGGTGACAGGTTCACGCCGAGGACCGGCTCGGTGGCCGGCGGGCGCCGGGCAGGTGAACGTCGGGTGGCGGAACGGAGAGCGACGACCGACCGGACGGAGCGTGATGCGCGGGTCCGGACGGGTGACCGGAGCTCAGTGGCGCCCGGCTCCCGCGCTCCCTGCGCCCACCAGCGCGTCCGTCCCGTCGCTGCCGCCCGAGCCGCGCGCACGTCGTCGTGCCGGCGCCTCCGGCTCCGCGTCGCGGCGGCGACGGATCCACCACGCCGTGACGAGACCGACCAGCAGGACCAGCGCGAGGAGCAGCCACGGGACCGCCCAGAAGCGCGCCGTGCCGACCACGGTCTCCGGAGGCGCGACGTCCGACGCCTCGGGGACGATCGGGTCGATCGCGACCGTCGCCGTCATCAGGCCCAGCGGGGCAATCCCGGTGACGCGGGTCGTGACGGTGGCGGAGCCCCCCGGCAGCAGGACCTTGATGTCCTCGAGCGGCTCGGAGGAGACCTCGGGACCGACGACGCCCTTGACCGTCACCGTCTGGTGCGCGCCGAGGCGCACGTTGCCCGTGTTCGTCACCGCGTAGGTCCACGCAACAGGTGCCCCCACCGGGATGAACGGACCCGTCACCGTGTCCGCGTCCTCGCCGTTGGTGTACTTGATGATCGTGATCGACGGCGTCGTCCCGTAGTAGTGCGACGGATTGCTCGCCGTGACCGCCGCGCCCACCGGCGGCGTGCCCGAGGCCGTGCCGAGGTTGGCGTACTGTCCAGCTGTGGCCGTCCCACTTGCCGTGC
>JBGAJT010000005.1:0-29299 GCA_044224785.1 Candidatus Nanopelagicales bacterium
GAAGGTCACCGGTTCCGGCCGCTACTCGGCCGACCTGACCTTCACCGGCCAGCTGCACGCGGCCTTCCGCTACGCCGACCACCCGCATGCGCGGATCCTGCTCATCGACACCACCGCCGCACGCGCGGTGCCCGGCGTCCACGCCGTCGTGACGCACGAGGACGTGCCCGACGTCCTCTACGGCGGCGTCGCGCTGGACCGTCGGCTCTTCGCCAAGGAGAAGGTGCGCTTCGAGGGCGACGTCGTCGCCGCGGTGGCCGCGACCAGCGTCGAGATCGCCCGGCGGGCCGCCGCGCTCGTCGAGGTCGAGTACGAGGTGCTGCCCGCCCTCCCCGACTACGTCGCCAACGGTGCGCCCGACGCGCCGCTGGTGCACGAGGACTGGGCGTCGTACGAGCTCGACGAGAGCTTCGGCGGCAGCGGCAACGTGCTGGGCCACTCCACGATCGTCAAGGGCGACGCCGCGGCCGCGCTCGAGAGCGACGACGTCGTGGTGGTGAAGGGCAGGTACGTCGCCGAGGCCAGCCAGGGTGCGCCGATCGAGCCGCGGGCTCTGGTCGCGCAGTGGTCGGGCGACTCGGTCACCGTCTGGTCGTCGACGCAGGTGCCGTTCGCAGCGCGTTCCGGCGTCGCGCACACCCTCCAGATCCCCGAGTCGAAGGTGCGCATCATCGTGCCGCTGCTCGGTGGCGGCTTCGGCTCGAAGTGCGACTTCCACTACGAGGCGCACGTCGCCGTCCTGGCGCGCGTCACCAAGCGCCCGGTGCGCCTGGTGTTCACGCGCAAGGAGGAGTTCTTCGCGCCGGACCACCGCCGCGAGGGCATGACCATCGAGCTCGAGACCGGCGTGCGCCGCGACGGCACCCTCGTCGCCCGCCGCGGCACCCTGGTCCTCGACGGCGGCGCCTACTGCGGCGAGGGCGGCTTCTTCGCGCAGATGGCCACCTTCCACGCGTGCGGTCCGTACAAGCTCGACAACATCGAGGTCGAGGCGTTCCTCAACTACTCGACCAACCAGCCCTCCTCGTCGGTCCGCGCGCCAACCGCTCCCCAGGCCAACTGGGCGCTCGAGCAGCACATGGACGAGGTCGCGGCCGCGATCGGCATGGACCCGGCCGAGCTCCGCCGGCTCAACCTGGTCGCCGAGGGCGACCACGGACCCACCGGGCAGGTCTTCGACCGCATCGGCGCGCAGGAGTGCCTCGAGGAGGCGCTGCGCCTCATCGGCTACGACGACTACCTCGCGGGCAACCTTCCCGACGACGAGGCGATCGGCGTCGCCAGCGGCTGGTGGCCCTCCTTCGGCCTGCCCTCCGGCGCCTACGTGAAGCTCAACGGCGACGGCACCGGCGTGATCATCACGGGCGCCCAGGAGAACGGCGCGGGCTCGGTGATGGGCCTGCCGATCCTGG
Organism: Candidatus Nanopelagicales bacterium; assembly: GCA_044224785.1. Classification (GTDB taxonomy): domain Bacteria; phylum Actinomycetota; class Actinomycetes; order S36-B12; family CAIYMF01; genus Longivirga. Next base: position 1,413 of record JBGAJT010000005.1, read on the forward strand.
CGGCCGAGGTGCTGGGCATGCAGCCCGAGGACTTCTCGATCACCTACCAGGACACCGGTGCTGCGCCCTGGGACATGGGCTCGTCGGGGTCGCAGACCACCTTCAACAACGGCCGCGCCGTCATGGCCGCGGCGCAGGAGATCAAGGACCAGCTGCTCGACCTCGCGGCCAAGGAGCTCGAGGCGAACGTGAACGACCTCGAGCTGGTCGACGGCGCGGTGCGGGTCAAGGGATCTCCCGACGCGACCGTGACCATCGCGTCGCTGGCCGGCTCCGGCGAGCAGCTGATCGGCAAGGGTTCCGGCCCGGTGCCCGAGGCGGCCCCGGGCGACATCTCCAAGTGCGTCGGCATGACCGGCATGGAGTCGTGGCTGGCACCGCAGCTGTTCACGCACGCGGCGCGCGTCAAGGTCGACCGCGAGACCGGCGCCGTGCGCGTGCTGGACTTCGTGGCCGCGCACGACTCCGGCGTCATCGTGAACAAGATGGGCGCCGACGGTCAGGTCTACGGCGGCGTGATGATGGGCATCGGCATGGCGCTCACCGAGGCCACGTGGTTCGACGCCGACGGCCGTCAGCGCAACCCGGGCCTGCTCGACTACAAGCTGCAGACGGCGTCGGACGCGCCGCGCATCCAGATCGCGTGGGTCGAGATCGACACCCCGGACGCCGGCCCCAAGGGCAGCAAGGGAGTCGGCGAGCCGCCGAGCGTGCCGACCCCCGGCGCGATCGGCAACGCGATCGCCAAGGTGCTCGGCCGCCACGTCGACCAGCTCCCCATGACCGCCGAGCGCGTCTGGCTCGTCGCGAACACCGCCGAGGAGACCTCGTGACCACCGCACCGAACACCGCGCCGGTCGCGCCCGCGTCGACGCACCGCACCTACGTCGAGGCCGCGGATGTCGCGTCTGCCCTGGCCGCGCTCGCCGCCGGCGCGCGTCCGGTCGCCGGCGGCACCGACCTCGTCGTCGGCGCGCGGCACGGCAAGGCGCCGCTGCCCGAGTCGCTCGTCGGCATCCACCGCATCCCCGGGCTGTCGTCGCTGGACGTGCTGCCCGACGGCGGGCTGCGCATCGGCGCCCTCGTCAGCCACGCCGCGCTGGCGGTCGACCCCACGGTGCTCGCGTCGTACACCGGTGTCGCCGACGCGTCGTCGATCGTCGGTTCGCACGCGACCCGCGCGAACGGAACCATCGGCGGCAACGTCATGAACGCGTCGCCGGCGATGGACACGGGCGCACCGCTGCTCTGCCACGGCGGCGTCGCGGTGCTTGTGGGTCCGGGCGGCGAGCGCCGGGTGCCGCTCTCCGAGCTCTGGACCGGACCGGGCCGCACGACCGCAGGTGCCGACGAGCTGCTCGTCGCCGTCGAGCTCGAGGCGCCGGGCAGCCGTTCGGGCAGCGCCTACGTGCGCCTGCAGTACCGGCGCCAGATGGAGATCGCCGTCGTCGGCGTCGGCGCCACCGTCACCCTCGACGACGCGGGCACGGTCACGGCAGCGCGCGTCGCGATCTCCGCGCTGTCGCCGGTGATCGAGCGCGTCGCCGCCGCCGAGGCAGCGCTGGTCGGGACCGACGGTGCGTCGGCCATCGAGGCCGCGGCGAGCGCCGTGGCCGAGGCTGCGCGGCCGATCTCCGACGTACGCGGCTCCGCCGACTACCGGCGCGCGATGGCCAAGGTCATCGGCCGCCGTGCCGTCCTCACCGCCGTGCGCCGCGCGCACGGTGACGCGATCGCCGTGCCGGCGAGCGACACGACCTTCGGGAGCGCAGGAGCATGAGTGTGGACATCACCCTGACCGTCAACGGCGTCGCGTACCCGCTGTCGGTGGACCCGCACGCGAGCCTGCTCACCACCGTCCGCGACGGCGTCGGCCTCACCGGCGCCAAGGAGGGCTGCGACGACTCCGAGTGCGGCGCCTGCATGATGCTCGTCGACGGCCGGCCGACCAACGCCTGCTCCTACCTCGCGGTGCAGGCCGACGGCTCGAGCGTGACGACCGTCGAGGGCCTCTCCGACGGCGACGACCTCGCCCCGCTGCAGGAGGCCTTCCTCACCCTCGGCGGCGTCCAGTGCGGGTTCTGCACGCCGGGCATGCTCGTCTCGGCGACGGCGCTGCTCGCGCGCAACCCGTCGCCCTCCGAGGACGAGATCCGCACCGCGGTGTCGGGCAACCTCTGCCGCTGCACCGGCTACGACGGCATCGTGAAGGCCGTCGCGTCCGTCGCCGCACAAGCCTGACCCGCCGTCGATGCGTGATGAGGCGGCGCTAGAAGGTGGCGTCATCACCCATCGACGGTCCGGGGCCTCGCACGCTCCCACCGGGCTCGGACCGTCGGAGCGGGAGCGGGTCTCGGCGACGGCACGCATAATGCGTCCATGACCGTGGTCCGTCGCGCCGACGTCGTCGAAGCACCGATGTCGGTGCACGACGTCGAGTCCCTCGTGTCCTCCAGCGCCGCGGGCGCCGTGGTCACGTTCTCCGGCGACGTCCGCGACCACGACCACGGCCGCTCCGTCGCGCACCTCGAGTACGAGGGCCACCCGACCGCGGCCGCGGTCCTCGCCGAGGTCGCGCGCGAGGTCGCCGAGCGCCACGACGTCATCGCCATCGCGGTGCTGCACCGTGTGGGGCCGTTGAAGATCGGGGAGTCCGCGCTGGTCGCCGCCGTGAGCGCGGCGCACCGCGGCGAGGCGTTCAAGGCGTGCGCCGACCTCGTCGACGAGACCAAGCACCGGCTGCCGGTCTGGAAGCACCAGGTGTTCACCGACGGCACCGACGAGTGGGTGAACTGCGCATGACCGAGCTCGTCGACACCTACGGCCGCGTCCACCGCGACCTGCGCGTCTCGCTCACCGACCGCTGCAACCTGCGCTGCACCTACTGCATGCCGCACGACTTCGCCGACTGGCTGCCCGGCCCGGAGCTGCTCACGACCGACGAGCTCATGACGGTGATCCGGATCGCGACCGAGCTGGGCATCACCGGCGTGCGCCTCACGGGCGGCGAGCCGCTGATGCGCGCCGACGTCGCCGACGTCGTACGCCGGATCAACGAGCTGCCGCTGCGTCCCGACATCGCCTTGACCACCAACGGGTTGCGGCTCGACCGCCTCGCGCGGCCGCTCGCCGACGCCGGCCTCCAGCGGGTCAACGTCAGCCTCGACACCCTCGACCGCGACCGGTTCAAGGCGCTCACGCACCGCGACCGGTTCGACGACGTCCTGCGCGGCATCCGCGCGGCCCAGGACGCCGGGCTCGAGCCGGTGAAGGTCAACAGCGTGCTCATGCGCGGGGTCAACGACCACGAGGGCCCGGCCCTCGTGCGGCGCGCGCTCGACGAGGGCTGGCGGCTGCGCTTCATCGAGCAGATGCCGCTCGACCCGTCGGGCATCTGGAAGCGCGCCGACATGGTCACCGCCGACGAGATCTTCGAGATGCTCTCGGAGTACTACACGCTCACCCCGGTGCCGACCCGCGGCTCGGCGCCCGCCGAGGAGTTCTATGTCGACGGCGGCCCGGCCCGCGTCGGGATCATCGCGAGCGTCACCCGGCCGTTCTGCTCGGCGTGCGACCGGCTGCGCCTCACCGCCGACGGCCAGCTGCGCAACTGCCTGTTCGCCCGCGAGGAGCTCGACCTGCGCACCGCGCTCCGGGACGACGCCCTCGACGGGGAGAAGGTCGACGAGGAGATCCGCCGGCGGCTGCACGCCGTCGTCGCCGACAAGCTCCCCGGCCACGGCATCAACGACCCGAGCTTCATCCAGCCGGCCCGCCCCATGTCCGCCATCGGCGGCTGAGGACCTCTCCCGGCACGACCGGCTGGCACCGAGCCGCATCAGAGAGTCCGTCCAGCCGCTGGTACCACGCATCTGCGGCAGTGGGTCGGGCATGAGTACAGCACGTGCGGGATCGCCGATCGGTGCCCGAGATCGCTTGGGGCCCTGGGTTCCTCTGGATCGGCTGCGGATCGTCGGACTCCGGTGGCAGGGCACCCCCCGCGGCGTTAGCGTCACCTCACCTCGTGGTGCGCGTCACACCGCGCACCCCTGATCAGGAGCGTCCCTTGGAGCTGCAGAACTCGTTCGTCGTCCCCACGGACATCGACACCGCATGGAGGTCCATGCAGGACGTCGAGGGGCTCGCGCCCTGCATGCCCGGTGCGACGCTCGAGACCCACGAGGGCGACGAGTTCACCGGCAACGTGAAGGTGAAGCTCGGTCCGGTCAGCATGGTCTTCGGCGGGGTGGCCCGGTTCGTCAGCAAGGACGAGGCCACCCACACCCTGGTCATCGAGGGCTCCGGCAAGGACAGCCGCGGCGGCGGCACCGCGAAGGGCCAGGTCACGGCGATCCTCGTGGCCGAGGCGCCCGACCGCACCCGGGTCGACGTGAACACCGACCTCACCATCACCGGCAAGGCCGCCCAGTTCGGTCGCGGCGTCATGCAGGACGTCGCCGGGCGCATCGTCGACCAGTTCGCGGGCAACCTCGCCACCCTCCTCGCTGCGGGCGCCGCTGCCGAGGCCGGCAGCACCGCGGAGGCCGCCGAGGGGGGCACCACCCACGCAGCACCGCCGCCCACCGTCCACGCCGACGAGAGCATCGACCTGCTCGGCACCGCCGGCGCCCCGGTCCTCAAGCGGGCGATCCCCGTCGTCATCGGCGTCCTCCTCGTCGTCGGCGTGATCGTGCTCGTCGCTCGACGTCGCAAGCACTGACCCGCCCCCGTACGACGCGCTGCTGCACCACCCGCTCCATCCCTCGCACTGCCCAGGAACAACGACGTTCTCGTGAGGTGACGGCTATGCAGACCCCCGCAGCCATCGACTACGCGAAGGCGACCTCGGTCGCCGACGCGGTGGCGAAGCTCGAGTCCCTGGGCGAGGAGGCCAGACCCGTCGCCGGCGGCTACAGCCTGCTGCCGATGATGAAGCTGCGGCTGGCGTTCCCGTCCGCGCTCGTCGACGTCCACGACCTCCCCGACCTGCAGGGCGTGCGGGTCGAGGGCGACGAGCTGGTGGTCGGCGCGATGACCCGGCACCGCGACATCCTCGACTCGGCCGTGCTCTCCGAGCACTACCCGATCTTCCGCGAGGCCGAGCGGGTCATCGCCGATCCGATCGTCCGCGCCCGCGGCACGATCGGCGGGTCGCTGTGCCAGGCCGACCCGGCGTCCGACCTGTCGGCCGTCGGCTCGGCGCTGCGCGGCACCGCGGTGATCGAGGGACGGTCGGGACGCCGCAGCGTCCCGCTGCGCGAGTTCCACGACGGGCCGTACGAGACCGTCGTCGGCCCGGCCGAGCTGCTCGTCGAGCTGCGCTACCCGATCCGCCCGGGCGCGGGGTCGGCGTACGAGAAGGTCGAGCGCCGCGCGGGCGACTGGGGAGTGTGCACCTCGGGCGTCTTCGTCGTCGTCAGCGGAGGCGTCGTGACCGACTGCGGCATCGGCCTCGCCGCCGTCAACGCGCCGCACTACTGCTCGCCGGGTGCGGAGGCCGCGCTCCTCGGCAAGGCACCCACCGAGGAGAACCTGGTCGCCGCGGCGGCCGTCGCCGCCGAGGAGTGCGAGCCGTCGGCCGACCAGCGTGGTCCCGTCGACTACAAGCGCCATCTCGCCTCAGAGCTCACCCTCCGCGCGCTCCGCCGCGCCGTCGCCGCCAGCCAGGGAGTCTGACCATGCAGGTGTCCATCACGATCAACGGCGAGGCGGTCGAGCGCGACGTCGAGCCGCGCACGCTGCTCGTGCACTTCCTCCGCGACGACCTCCAGATGCGCGGCACGCACTGGGGCTGCGACACCTCGAACTGCGGTGCGTGCACCGTGCTGGTCGACGGCGATCCGGTGAAGAGCTGCACGATGCTCGCGGTGCAGGCCGACGGGAAGGCCGTGCGCACCGTCGAGGACCTCGAGCAGGGCGGCGAGCTCGACCCGGTGCAGAAGGGCTTCATGGAGTGCCACGGCCTCCAGTGCGGCTACTGCACGCCGGGGATGATGATGGTCAGCCGCCATCTCCTCGACCACAACCCGCACCCGACGGAGGAGGAGATCCGAGAGGGCATCTCCGGCAACCTCTGCCGCTGCACCGGCTACAAGAACATCGTCGCCGCCGTCCAGTGGGCCGCGGAGAACCCGAAGGGCTCTGAGGTGACCGCATGACCGCCGTCGAGGAGACCCCGCTCTCCGCCGCAGGCAACCCCATCGGCTTCGGCCGCATGCACCGCAAGGAGGACGTGCGCTTCCTGCGCGGCCAGGGCAACTACGTCGACGACGTCAACCTGCCCGGCATGCTGCACGGCGCGGTCCTGCGCAGCCCGTTCGCGCACGCGCGCATCGTGTCGATCGACACGTCCGCGGCCGAGGCGCTGCCGGGCGTGAAGGCCGTCATCACCGGCGCGGTGCTCGAGACGCTGGGCCTGGCGTGGATGCCGACGCTGTCCTACGACACCCAGGCCGTGCTCGCCACCGACAAGGTGCGCTTCCAGGGCCAGGAGGTCGCGTTCGTCGTCGCCGAGTCGCGCTACATCGCGCGCGACGCGCTCGAGCTGATCGACGTCGAGTACGACCCGCTGCCCGCCGTCGTCGACGCGAAGAAGGCGCTCGAGCCCGATGCGCCGATCATCCGCGACGACAAGGAGGGCAAGACGGACAACATCGTCTACGAGAGCTGGGAGGCCGGCGACAAGGCCGCCACCGACGCCGCGTTCGCCGCGGCCGACGTCGTCGTCACCGAGCAGATCCTCTACCCGCGCGTGCACCCGGCGCCGATGGAGACCTGCGGCTCGGTCGCGCACATGGACCCCGTCACCGGCAAGCTCACGCTCTGGACGACCACGCAGGCGCCGCACGCGCACCGCACGGTCTACGCGCTCGTCGCCGGCCTGCCCGAGCACAAGATCCAGGTCATCAGCCCCGACATCGGCGGCGGCTTCGGCAACAAGGTGCCGATCTACCCCGGCTACGTCTGCTCGATCGTGGGCTCCATCGTCACCGGCAAGCCGGTGAAGTGGATGGAGGACCGCAGCGAGAACCTCATGTCGACCGGCTTCGCCCGCGACTACCACATGAACGCGTCGATCGCGTCGACGAAGGACGGCAAGATCCTCGGCGTGAAGGTCGACGTCCTCGCCGACCACGGCGCGTTCAACGGCACCGCGCAGCCGACGAAGTACCCCGCCGGCTTCTTCCACATCTTCACCGGCTCCTACGACTACCCGGCCGCCTACTGCAACGTGAAGGCCGTCTACACCAACAAGGCGCCCGGCGGCGTCGCCTACGCCTGCTCGTTCCGCATCACCGAGGCGGCGTACGTCATCGAGCGCATCGTCGACTGCCTCGCGGCAGAGCTCGAGATGGACCCCGCCGAGCTGCGGCTGAAGAACCTGCTGCGGCCCGAGCAGTTCCCGTACACCACGCCCACCGGCTGGGAGTACGACAGCGGCGACTACGAGAAGACCATGCGCGTCGCCATGGACATCGCCGGCTACGACGAGCTCCGTCGCGAGCAGGCCGAGAAGCGCGCCCGCGGCGAGTACATGGGCATCGGCATCTCGTTCTTCACCGAGGGCGTGGGCGCCGGCCCGCGCAAGCACATGGACATCCTCGGCCTGGGCATGGCCGACGGCTGCGACCTGCGCGTGCACCCCACGGGCAAGGCGCAGGTGCGGCTCTCGGTGCAGACCCAGGGCCAGGGTCACGAGACGACGTTCGCGCAGATCGTCGCCCACGAGCTCGGCATCCCGCCGGAGGACATCGAGGTCATCCACGGCGACACCGACAACACGCCGTTCGGCCTGGGCACGTACGGCTCCCGGTCGACGCCGGTGTCGGGTGCGGCTGCCGCCCTCGTCGCGCGCAAGGTGCGCGACAAGGCGCGCCTCATCGCTGCGGCTGCTCTCGAGTGCGCTCCCGACGACCTCGAGTGGGAGCTCGGCAAGTGGTACGTGAAGGGCGACCCCGACCGCGGCATGACCATCCAGGACATCGCGATGGCCGCGCACGGCGCGCTCGAGCTGCCCGAGGGCGTCGAGGGCCACCTCGACGCGCAGGTCGTCTACAACCCGCCGAACCTCACCTACCCGTACGGCTGCTACATCTGCGTCGTCGACGTCGACCCGGGCACCGGCCAGGTGAAGGTGCGCAGGTTCATCGCGGTCGACGACTGCGGCACGCGCATCAACCCGATGATCGTCGAGGGCCAGGTGCACGGCGGCCTCGCCGACGGCATCGGCATGGCGCTCATGGAGGTCATCGCCTTCGACGAGGAGGGCAACAACCTCGGCGGGTCGTTCATGGACTACCTGCTGCCCACCTCGATGGAGTGCCCCGACTGGGAGCTCGGCGAGACGGTCACGCCGTCGCCGCACCACCCGATCGGTGCCAAGGGTGTGGGCGAGTCGGCCACGGTGGGCTCGCCCGCGGCGGTCGTCAACGCGGTGATGGACGCGATCGCGCCGTTCGGAGTGCGCCACGCCGACATGCCGCTCACGCCGGCGAACGTGTGGCGCGCGATCCAGGGCCGTCCGATCCGCACCGACCTGGCGGTGGAGTAGGTCATGAGCACGCAGGCGCTGCACGAGCGGGCGGAATCCCTACGGGCGCACCGCGTCCCGTTCGTGCACGCCCGCGTGGTCCTCGCCGAGCGACCGACGTCGGCCAAGCCCGGCGACGAGGCGCTCGTGACCGCCGACGGAGCGATCGACGGCTTCGTCGGCGGCCAGTGCGCCGAGTCGACCGTGCGCAGCCAGGCGCTGAGCCTGCTGTCGTCGGGCGACTCGATGCTGCTGCGCATCGCGCCGAACCCCGAGGACGACCAGCCGGGCAAGACCGTGGTGCACAACCCGTGCCTGTCCGGCGGCACCCTCGAGATCTTCCTCGAGCCGGTCCTCCCGACCCCGCTCGTCAGCGTGCTCGGCGACAGCCCGATCGCGCGCGCGATGCGCCAGGTCGCGGCGTCGCTCGGCTACGACGTCGCGTCGTACGACGCTGGCGACCTCCCCGACGCCGACGCGGTGCTCGTGGCCACGCACGGCAAGAACGAGGAGGCCACCCTCGAGGCGGCGGTGCGGTCCGGCGTGCCCTACGTCGGGCTCATCGCGAGCCCCAAGCGCGGCGCCGCAGTCGTCGGGTCGCTCGAGCTCTCCGACGACGAGCGCGCGCGGATCCACTACCCCGCGGGCCTCGACATCGGGGCGCGCACCCCGGCCGAGGTCGCGCTGTCGGTCTTCGCGCAGATCGTCGCCGAGCGGCCGCGCGAGCCGCGTCCCCGCCTCGACCCGCAGCACCTGCCGGGCGAGCCGCCCATGACCCGCACCGGGCTGCTCACCGTGCTCGAGCCGCAGACCTCGATCGACCCGGTGTGCGGGATGACGGTCGAGATCACCGACGATGCGCTGTTCGCCGACGTCGACGGCGACCGCGTCTTCTTCTGCTGCCCGGCCTGCCGACGTGCTTATCTCGCGGATCCCGGGAAGTATCCGCGTACGTGAGCCTCGACGAGCTGGTCCCCGACGTCTCCTCCCTGACCCGAGGTCTGGCCGAGGTCGGCTACCTGGCCGACCCGTCGCTGTCGACCGCTCTGTTCTGCGCGGTCCGGCTGCCGCAGCCGCTGCTGCTCGAGGGCGAGGCCGGCGTCGGCAAGACGCAGGCGGCGAAGGCGCTGGCCGAGCTGCTCGACACGCCGCTCGTGCGCCTGCAGTGCTTCGAGGGCATCGACGCCTCGGAGGCGCTCTACGAGTGGAACTACCCGCGGCAGCTGCTGGGGATCCGGCTCGCCGAGGCGCGCGGCGAGGCGCTCGAGGAGGAGAGCCTGTTCGGGCCCGACTACCTCATCCAGCGCCCGCTGCTCGCGGCGCTCGAGCACGACGGCCCTCGGCCGGCGGTGCTGCTCATCGACGAGGTCGACCGCGCCGACGAGGAGTTCGAGGCGTTCCTCTTCGAGCTGCTCGCGGAGTCGTCGGTGACGATCCCCGAGATCGGCACGCTGCACGCCAAGCAGAAGCCGATCGTGATCCTCACGTCGAACCGCACGCGCGACCTGCACGACGCCCTCAAACGGCGCTGCCTCTACCACTGGATCGACTACCCGCCGCTGGCGCAGGCCGTGGCCATCGTGCGCGCCCGCGTGCCCGAGGCGTCGGTCGACCTCGCGACCGAGATCGCGAGCGCTGTGGCGCGGCTGCGCAGCCTCGACGTCCAGAAGCCGCCCGGCGTCGCCGAGGCGATCGACTGGGTGCACGCCGCGAACCTGCTCGGCCTCGACCACCTCGACGAGGACGGCGTCGAGCTCACGCTCGGCTCGGTGCTCAAGTACCGCGAGGACCACGAGGTCGCGCGCGCGGCCACGCTGCGCTGGATCGCCGACCCGGCTCGCGCGCTCAAGCAGTCGGCGGACGACGTCGCCGGCGGCTGACGTGCCCGACGAGCCCGACGAGCCCCTGGTCCGCTCGCACGACCTCGCGCTGCTCATCGCGGCGTTCGGCCACCTGCTGCACGAGGCGGGCGTGCCGGTCACCCCCGAGCGCAGCGCGCGCTTCGCTCAGGCCGTGATGCTCGCCGGACCGCGCTCGCACGCGGAGCTGTCGGCGCTGGGGAAGACGACGCTGCTGAGCTCGCACGACCAGTACGAGGTGTTCGACGCCGTCTTCTCGCAGGTGTTCCGCGGCGTCGTCGACTTCGCCGAGTTCCGCGGCGACAGCGCGACGCCCCCGCCGCCGCCCGCTGCGATACCGGCCGACGACCGCGCACCGTCGGAGACCGAGGAGCGCGAGGGCGCGAGCGAGTCTCGGCCGCAGGCGTCCCCCGGCAACCCGGGGGAGTCCGACGAGCCCGACGACGACGAGGAGACGATCCTCGCGGCAGTGAGCACCCAGGAACGCCTGGGCGACAAGGACTTCGCGGCCTGCTCTCCCGACGAGCTGGCGCTGCTGAACGCCCTCATCGAGCGGTTCCCGCTCGTGGCGCCGACGCGTCTCGCGCGCCGCGAGCGGCGCCACCCGGCCGGCCGGTCGCTCGACATGCGCGCGACGCTGCGCGCCGCGCACCGGACGATGGGCGACCCGGTGCGCCGCGTGCACCGTCGGCGTACCGAGCGCCCGCGGCGCGTGGTGCTCATCGCCGACGTGTCCGGGTCGATGGAGCCCTACGCGCGCGTATACCTGCACCTCATGCGCGGCGCGGTGCGCGCGCTGCGCGCGGAGGCGTTCGTCTTCGCGACGCGTCTCACCCGGCTGACCCGCCAGCTGGGGATGACGCACCCCGACGTCGCCTACCGCAAGGCCGCGAGCGCGGCGCCGGACTGGTCGGGCGGCACCCGGATCGGCTCGGCGCTCAAGACCTTCGTCGACGACTACGGCCGGCGGGGGATGGCGCGCGGCGCCGTCGTCGTCATCGTGTCCGACGGTTGGGAGATCGAGGACCCGGAGCTCGTCGGCCAGGCGATGCAGCAGCTGTCACGGCTGGCCTTCCACATCATCTGGGTCAACCCGCGCAAGGCCGCGGTGGGCTACCGGCCGCTCGTGGGTGGGATGGCGGCGGCCCTGCCCTACGTCGACACCTTCGTCAGCGGCCACTCGCTGCGCGCCCTCGGCGAGGTGATGGAGGCGATCCGCGACGCGACCCACGACGGCCGCCACCACGCCTACGCCCCGGTCCACCTCCCCGACCACATCGCCGCCGCCGTCGAGGCACCCGGCGAGAAGCCCGCCGAGCCGGTGGCTCCCGAGGTGGCGGCGTCCGCCCAGAGCCGCGACATCTTCCCCACCGGCCGCCTCGTCACCTGACGCCCTGGTGGTCCCGGAACATGATCATGTTCGGGGACCACGCCCCGTGGGCCTACGCGAGGCAGGTCCCGAGACATGATCATGGTCGGGACCTTCACTGCGCGCGATCGCCCGGACCTTCGCAAGCTCGCCTGCGTATGACGGGAACGAGATCTCGTGTCCGTCCTGCCGATGCGGGCGGGTTGGAAGCGGAGCGCCTCGTGGCGTGCCCGGCTGCCTCGGACGGCTGGCTGGTGCCGCGTGGCCGGGAAGCGGGGTAGCGCTGCGAGGGGTGGCGGCTCGGCCTAGGGTCGGGGTCGTGAGGAGCGTCGAGGAGCACCTGGAGGCCGTGCTCGCGGGTGTGAACCCGCTCGAGCACGAGGACGTCGCGCTGCTCGACGCGCTCGGGCAGACGCTCGCGGTCGACGTCGTCGCGCCGTGGCCGCTGCCGCCCTTCGACAACTCCTCGATGGACGGGTACGCCGTGCGCGCGGAGGACGTCGCGTGGGCAGCGGCCGACGCGCCGGTTCGGCTCCCCGTCGTCGCCGACCTGGCGGCCGGCAACCGCGACGACCTGGTCCTCGGCCCCGGCGTCGCCGCGCGCATCATGACCGGCGCCCCGATGCCGCAGGGCGCCGACTGCGTCGTCCCGGTCGAGCGCACCGACGGCGGCACCGACGTCGTCTCCATCACCGAGGGCGTCGATGCCGGCGCCTTCATCCGCCGGGCCGGCGACGACGTGCCCGAGGGCGCGGTCGTCGGTCGCGCCGGCGAGACCGTCACCGACCGGTCGATCGCGGTGCTCGCGAGCGTCGGTCGGGGGAAGCTCACCGTCGTACGCCGTCCCCACGTCGTGGTCATCAGCACCGGCGACGAGCTCGTCGAGCCCGGCGCGCCGATGGTGCGCGGCCAGATCGCCGACTCCAACGGCGTCATGCTCACGGCGCTCGCGCGCGGGGCCGGGGCGAGCGCGTGGAAGGCGCCGCGCGTGCACGACGACGACGACGAGCTGCGCGCGGTGCTCGACGCCGCGCTGCGCAACGCCGACGTCGTCGTCACCAGCGGCGGCGTCAGCATGGGCGCCTACGACACCGTGAAGTCGCTACTCTCGGCGTCGGGCGAGGTCGAGTTCGTGAAGGTGGCGCAGCACCCCGGCATGCCGCAGGGTGCCGGGCGCCTCGGGCCGCAGCGCGTGCCGATCGTGACGCTGCCGGGCAACCCGGTGAGCTCGTTCATCTCCTTCGAGCTCTACGTGCGCCCGCTCATCCGCCGGCTCATGGGCAAGCCCGACCTCGTGCGTCCCGAGGACCGCGCGGTGTGCACGGTCGCGTTCGACTCCCCGCGCGGCAAGCGGCAGTACGTCCGCGCCGTGCTCGACGTGCACGAGGACGGCTCGCGCACGGTGCGGCCGGTCGGCGGCCAGGGGTCCCATGTCGTCGGCGGGCTCGCGATGGCCGACGCGCTCATCGTCGTGCCGCCCGACGTCGCGCGCGTGGAGCCCGGCGACGTCGTCACCGTGCTCGACCTCCAGCGGTCGCAGTCGTGAGCCGCGCGCTCGTCATCACCGTCTCGACGCGTGCGGCCGCCGGCGTGTGGGACGACCGGTCCGGACCGGTGCTGCGCGAGGGGCTCGAGGCGATGGGCCTCGACGTCGACGGCCCGCTCGTCGTCGCCGACGGCGAGCCCGTCGAGACCGCGCTGCGCGACGCCGTGGCCGCGGCGTACGACCTGGTCGCGACGACGGGTGGCACCGGGCTCACCCCCACCGACCTCACGCCGGAGATGACCGCGCGGGTGGTCGAGCGCGAGATCCCCGGTGTGGCAGAAGCGATCCGGGCCGCAGGTGTGGCGAAGGGCGTGCCGACCGCGGTGCTTTCCCGCGGCATCGCCGGGCAGGCGGGGCGCACGCTCGTCGTCAACCTCCCCGGCTCCACCGGTGGGGTGCGCGACGCCCTCGAGGTCCTCGCCGCCGTGATCCCGCACGCGCTCGACCAGATCCCCGGTTCGGACCACACCCGCTCCGAGTAGGCATCAGGCGCTGACGGCGACCTCGCAGCGCTGAAGGCGCAACGGGCTGTTCCCGACGCGCGCCCAGGGGTCGTGCTCGGTGTCGACCGAGGCGTGCAGCACCATGCGGCCGGAGTCGGTACCCAGCTGCTTGGGCAGCACCGGGTCGTCGAAGCGGACGCTCATGGTCCAGCCGGTCGCGAGGGCGTTGCGCATCACCGTCGCCAGCCGCCGTCCGTCGGCATCGAGCAGGGTCGCCGTCGCCTCTCGCCAGGTGATCACGCCGTGGGTGCGTCCCTCGCGCTCGTGCACGGAGGCGACCCTGACGTGGCCGAGCCGCACCTCGAGCGCGACCGCGTGCACGAGGGCCGCGGCGTACCGGTCCTCGGCGGTCGGGGGGCGGTGCACGGCGAGCAGCGAGACGAGCGCCACGGAGGCGACGAGCGCGGCGGCGCGCGCGTGCTCCGCCACTGTCGACGGCGTCCAGGACAGCGGGAGGACCAGGCCGAGGGCGAGCGCCACCACCAGGCGGCGCGTCACGCGGCGCCAGGTCCTGCTCGCGGCGGTCATGCGTCCTCGCAAGGCTCGACGACCCCAGCAGCGTAGGACGCGGGATGACCTGCGCCCCAGGCGTTCACGCCGCTGGGCGCGCTCCCGTGACCGAATCGGAACCTGCCCCCGCACGGCCCGCGCGACCCCGGCCGGCCGCACCGTGGTGATCGCCTCGCCGCGCATATGGCCAGGAGGCCGGGAGCCGGCGGTCAGAGCTCGACGGGGTGCGGTGCGGCGTCCTTGGCGTCTCGGCCGTCGCCGCTCGACGTCCCGCGCAGCCGGCGACCGACCCACGGCAGCAGGTGCTCGCGCACCCACTGCGCGTCGGCGGCGATGTCGTCGCGGCGACGGGTCGGCGGGGCCGGCGGCAGCGGCTCGCGCCACCAACCGGGCGCCCCGCCGAGGACGGAGGCGTCATCGACGCCGAGAACGTTTAGCACGGCGGCGGCTACCCGTGCGTGGCCTTCGGCGTTGAGGTGCAGGCGGTCGGTGTGCCAGAGGCGGCGGTCGGTGAGGACGTCGACGCGCTCGAGATCGACGACGTCGGCGCCGTGCCGTGCGGCCACCTCGCGCACGTTGCGGTTGAACGCGCCGAACCGGTCGGCGAGCGCCTGCGCGACGCGGCCGGTGCCGCCGGCGCGGCCGATCGAGGTGAACAGCAGGGTGCGGCCGCTCGCGGCTGCCGTGCGCGCGACGGCCGCGTCGTAACGGCGGTAGAGGTCGGCGAGGTCCGTGCCGCGGCGCAGCACGTCGTTCGGGCCGGCGTGGAAGGTCGTGATGCTCGGCGCGAGCTGCTCGACCACCGGCAGCTGCTCGGCGACGACCTGGTCGAGGAGCTTCCCGCGGATGGCGAGGTTCGCGTAGGCGACGTCGTCGCCGGACCGGCTCGCGACGACGGCGAGCCCGTGCGCCGCACGATCGGCCCAGCCGACGTGGTGCCCGTCGGGGCGGAGGTCGTCGGACATGCCCTCGGTGAACGAGTCACCGACGCACACCAGCGTGGTCGTGGTCATCCCTGCTCTTCCGTCGTACGTCGTCGCCTCATCCTCGCCCATCGTCCGATCACCGGAGCCTGCCGGGCGGCGGACGCGACTCGGGGCAGCGCCGGTGCCACGGTGGATCTGCGACCTGCGCGCAGGTCCAGCATCACCAGGGGGAGCCATGATCCTTCTCTGCGGAGCCACCGGGGATCTCGGTGGACGCATCGCTGCACAGCTCGCCTCCCGCCACGACGCCTTGCGCGTGCTGGTGCGACCGGGCACCGACGCCGACCGCCTCGCCGCGCTCGGCGCGGAGGTGGTCCGAGGGGACCTCACCGACCCGTCGTCGTTGCCCGCCGCGCTGGTCGGCGTCGACGTCGTCGTCACGACCGCCAACGCGATCGGCCGCCTGCTCGCGGGGGCGCGCGACGTGTCGATCGACGCCGTCGACGGCCATGGGAACCAGAACCTGATCGACGCTGCCGAGGCAGCGGGGGTGCGTCGGTTCGTGTTCGTCTCCATGGCCGGACTGGATGACGAGCTGGCTCGCCGTGCTCCGCTGGGCGCGGCCAAACGAGCGGCCGAGCGCCGGTTGCAGGAGAGCGCCATGGAGACCGTCCTCGTGCGGCCGGACAAGTTCCAGGAGGTGTGGCTCGGTGCTGCCACCGGCCTCGATCCGGGAGCGGGCAAGGCTCTCGTCTACGGCCGGGGGCGCACCCCGGAGCGGTACGTGGCCGAGGACGACGTCGCGGCTCTGGTCGTCGCGCTGGTCCACGAGGACAGCCCGCCGTCGTCGGTGGACTTCGGTGGGAGCCAGCGTCTGACGCGGGTCGAGGTCGTCGGGCTCATGGGCGAGGCCTTCGGGCACCCGATGCGCACGCGGCACGTGCCGCGCGCCGCGCTGCGCGCCGGCTCGCTGCTCCTGCGCCGGGTCAAGCCGGAGATCGCGTCGCTCATGGGGATGTCGCTGTTCTACGACGAGCACGAGGGCTCCTGGGACGACGTGCCGCTGACCAGCAGGGGCATCGTCCCGCGGCTGACGACGGACGCCATCTCGGCCATGGCGCGGCAGGAGGGTTCCTCGCTGGTCGGCTGATGACTGCCGTCGACGACCGTGTCAGTGGCGGACGACGAGCCATACCGCCAGGACGTAGCCGCACGCGGCGACGAGCGGCCGCAGCACCGCTGGGTTGGTCCGGCGCGCCACGGTGGGGCCCGCCAGGCCGCCGACGAGCGCGCCGATCCCCAACGGCCACACGGCCCACCAGGCGACTGTGCCCGAGAGGGCGAACACGATCGCGGGGAGGATGTCGGCGACGGCGATGATCACGTTCTTCAGGCTGTTCGCGCGGTGCAGCACCGGCTCCGTCGTCAGCATGAGCAGCGCGATGAGCAGGATCCCCGAGCCGGCGCCGAAGTAGCCGTTGTAGAGCGCGACACCGGCACCGGTGAGCGCGATGACGACGCGGTGCACAGCCAGACCGCGGCGCTCCTGCCAGCGCGAGATGACCGGCTGCAGCAGCAGGACCGTCGATCCCGTGACGACCAGCAGCGGCACGATGACGTCGAACACGTGGCTCGGCGTACGCAGGAGCAGCAGCGCGCCGACGAGCGACAGCACCACCATCGAGGGCAGCCACACGCGCAGCGTGCGCGAGTGCCCGTCGACGTCGGGCCGCGCGCGGCTGGCCGAGCCGAAGCCGCTGCCGAGCACCGCGAGCGAGTTGGTGACGTTGGCCGTGAGCGGAGGAAGTCCGACGGCGAGGAGCGCGGGGTAGGAGATCAGCGACGTGACGCCGCCGGCCGTCCCCACGACACCCGCGACGACGCCGGCGCCGAGCAGCAGCAACCACTCACCGAGCCCGCCCACGCACGGAGCCTGTCAGACCCGAGGGGCATGCACCCCGATCGGAGGATCTCACTCGGCCAGGTGCTCGTCTCGGGTCTCGACGCGAGCAGCTAGCCGAGTGGGACCTGATGGCCCGCGATCAGGAGGCGTCGTCGACCCGGGCGAGGACGAGGAGGCGGTAGTCGAGCAGGCCGTCGGTGAGGCAGCGCTGCAGGGCATCGCCGCCGACGAGCATCCGCCCGTACTCGCCGCGCAGCCGCAGCGGTCCGCGAGCGAGCGCCAGGGCGGCCGAGATCGCGCGGTCGCGCGGGCGGCGCAGCTCGAGGTAGGGCGTGAGGTCATCGTCGCTCACGAGCGCGAGGCCGGCGTCGCCCGCGAGCCGCACCAGCTCGGGCACGGTGACGAGCGAGCCGACCCGCCAGCCGTCGCGGAAGTCGGTCAGCCGCCTCGCGGCGTCATCGTCGGCAGCCGCACCGGCGTCGGTGAGGACGTCGTCGCAGATCGCGAGCCGGCCGCCGGGGCGCAGCAACCGCGCCGCCGCACGGAAGTAGCCCGCGGGGTCGGGTCCGTGCAGGAACGCCTCGATCGACAGCACGAGGTCGGCGGTGCCGTCGAGGTCCGCGGGTGGGTCGAGGAAGTCGCCCTCGCGGCAGCGCACGCGATCGTCGAGCCCGGCGTCGGCGAGGAGCTCGGCGGCCCGCTGCGCCTGCGCGGGGCTCAGCGTGATGCCCTCGCCGCGCAGGTCCGGTCGCCGTCCCGCGAGGTGCAGCAGGCTGCCGCCGACGCCGCACCCGAGGTCGACGACCACCGGGTCGGGCGTCTCGGCCAGCAGCTCCAGCAGCCGGTCCTCGACGTGGTGGAACGCCTCGTCGCGGTCGCGGACGGCGGGACCCCACACGGCCCGGTGGATCGACGCGCCGCCCTGCCCGAGCCGTTCGAAGCGCGCGGTGTTGCGGTCGTAGAACGCGCGCACCCGGTCGACCTGCGCGCTGGTCTCCTCGGTCACGCCTGACCGTAACCGCTCCCGGCGTACCAGGTCGGCCGTAACCGGCGAACGGTTCTGCGGCCGCCGTCAGCGGCGGTCGGCGCGGGAGAGGAGCTGCTCGCGGACCTGGCGGTGCAGCACCTTGCCGATGAGCGATCGCGGCAGCTCGTCGAGTACGAACACCTGGCGCGGCACCTTGTAGCCGGCGAGGTGCTGGCGGACCGTCTCTCGGACGACCTCGGGATCGAGCTCGGCGAAGCCTTCGGCGACGACGGCGGCGACCACGGTCTCACCGCCGGTGTCGTTCGGCAGGCCGACAGCGGCGGCGTCGGCGACACCCGGGACGCGTCGCAGCGCGTCCTCGACCTCCGACGGGTAGACGTTGAAGCCGCCGGTGATGATGAGCTCCTTGATCCGGTCGACGACGGTGACGAAGCCGTGGTCGTCCATCACGACGATGTCGCCGGTGCGGATCCAGCCGCCCTTGAGCAGCGTCCGCGCTGTGTCGTCGGGCCGGTTCCAGTAGCCGCTGAACACCTGCGGCCCGCGGACGAGGAGCTCGCCGGGCTCGTCGGTGCCGACGTCGTGCGTCGGGTCGTCCGGGTCGACGACGCGCACGTCCGTCGACGGGAACGGGACGCCGACCGATCCCGGTCGGCGCGTGCCGCCGGCAGGGTTGCCCAGGGTGACCGGCGAGGTCTCGGTCATCCCGTAGCCCTCGACGAGCAGGCCGCCGGTGACCGCCTCCCACTGCTCGACGGTCGCGGGCGGCAGCGACATCGCGCCCGAGATCGCGTACCGGATGGTGCTGAGGTCGACGCCACGTGCGACGGCTGCGTCCGCCAGCGCCTGGTACACGGGCGGTACGGCGGGGAGGAACGTCGCGGGCCGACGCCGCGAGGCCTCGAGCACCTGGTCCACGTCGAAGCGCGGGAACAGCACGAGGACCGCGCCGATGGAGATCGTGAACGTGAGGCACAGCGTGAGCCCGTAGGCGTGGAACATCGGCAGCACTGCGTAGACGACCTCGCGTCCGTCCTTCAGCCCAGGCATCCACGCTCGCCCCTGCGCCGCGTTCGAGCGCAGGTTGCGGTGGCTGAGCATCGCGCCCTTGGGGACACCGGTCGTGCCCCCGGTGTACTGCAGCAGCGCCAGGTCGTCGGCGCCGGGACGCGGGTGGTCCGCGGCGAGCGGCGACGACGCCTTGAGCAGCCGGGCCCACGACAGCGTGCCGGGCGCCGGCCCCGTCATCGCGGCGCGCGTCGCGCGCGCCTTCGCGACCGGGAGTGAGAGCAGGAACCGCTGCCGCCGCGGCAGGGCGGTGGTGATGTCGACGGAGATGAGCGTGCGCAGCGGTGCGGCCTCCGCGACCTGCTGCAGGAGCGGCGCCACCTTGTCCCACACGACCGCGACCTCGGCGCCGTGGTCGTCGAACTGGTGCTGCAACTCCTCTCGCGTGTAGAGCGGGTTGTGCTCGACCACGACCGCGCCGATGCGCAGCACGGCGTAGAACGCGACGGCGTGCTGCGGGCAGTTGGGCATCACGAGCGCCACCCGGTCGCCACGACGTACGCCGAGACCGAGAAGTGCCTTCGCCATCCGGGCGACCTGGTCGCCGAGCTCGCGGTAGGTCGTCGTCGCGCCGAAGAAGTCGAGCGCCACGAGGTCGGGGAACCGGGCGACCGAGGTCTCGAGGAGGTCGACCAGGGACTCGTCGGTGACCTCGATGTCGTGCGGGACGTCCGGCGCGTACTGGTCCAGCCAGGGACGTCCTTCGGTGGTCATGCGGTCTCCTCGGGTCGGGACCCACCTTGCCACGCGCCGGGCCGCGCCTCTCCTCGAGCAGCCGCGCCCCATCCGGGCTCGGGTCGGTCGCAGGGGTGTGGGGCCGCGCCGGCCCGCCGCGGGAGGCAGCACCCGGGTGATCGGCTGCTGCCTCGCGCGATCCGCCCGATGACAGGGAGATCGCGTGGTCAGTGCCGGGCGAGGTAGTCGGCGAACTGGGAGAGGCCTGCGGCGAGGACGTCGGGGTTGTTGGCGTATCCGATGCGGAGGTAGCCCTCCATGTCGAGCGCGCTGCCGGGGGTGAGCATGACGCCGGTGGTCTCGACGAGGTCGACGCACAGCTCGCGGGAGGTCATGGGGAGGTCGTGCTTGAGCAGGGCCGTGGTGCCGCTGCGCGGTGCGACCCAGGAGATGTGGGGCTGCGTGCCCACCCAGGCGGACAGGGTCGCGAGGTTGGCGCGGGTGAGGGCCCTGTTGCGGTCGAGGATGGCGTCGGCGTTCTCCAGGGCGATGGCGGCGAGCAGGTCGTCGACCATGCCGACGCTGATGGTGCTGTAGTCGCGGTGGATGGTCAGCTCGTCGATGAGCTGTGCCGGTCCGACCGCCCAACCCAGGCGGAGACCGGCGAGGGAGAAGGCCTTGGACATGGAGCCGGTGCTGATGCCCCGGTCGTAGATGTCGGCGACGGAGGTGGTGGAGCCGGGGCCGTCCTGATCGATGCCGCTGTAGACCTCGTCGCAGAGCAGCCAGGCGCCGGCCCCGTCGCAGATGGCGGCGATCTCCTCCAGCATCGCGCGGTCCATCAGGGAGCCGGTGGGGTTGTTCGGGTTGTTGATGGCGACGAGCTTGGCCCCGCCGCGCACGTGCTCCCGGAGCTCGTCGAGGTCGGGCAGCCAGGCGTTGTCCTCGCGCAGGCGCAGGATGCGCACGTCCGCACCGATGGACTCGGGGATGGCGTAGTGCTGCTGGTAGGTCGGCAGCACCGACACGACCCGGTCACCGGGCTCGACGAGGGTCATGTGCACGAGGTGGTTGGCGCCGATGGCCCCGTGGGTGATGAGGGTGTTGGCCGGTGTCTGCTGGTCGTAGAGCGCGGCGACGGCGGCCCGGAGGCGCTCGCTGCCCTCGATGGCTCCGTAGGTGAGCTTCATGGGCAGCAGCTCGTCCCTGAGGTCGCCGGTGTAGCCGACGAGGTCGAGCAGCTGGGCGATGGTGAGCGACTCGACGCAGGTCTCGGCGAGGTTGTAGGCGCAGCGGGTCTCGTACTCGTTCATCCACTGCTCGACGCCGAAGGGGGCGATCCTCATGGCTGGTCCTTCTGGTGGTGGAGTGCGGCAAGGGCGAGGGCGGCGTCCTCGATCCCGAGGCCGACGCTGCGGAAGAAGACGACCCGGTCGCCCGAGGGTGCGGGGCTGGTGCCCGACAGGAGGCCGGCCAGGTCGCCGCGGATCTGCTCGAGGGCGAAGCCGTGCCGCTCGGCTGCGATGCGCATCTCGCCGGCCGCTGCGAACGCCGCCGGCGCGTGGTCGGCGTAGACGTCGAGGGTGGCCAGCGCCTCCGGGTCGACCTCGTGCGCGAGGACGGCGTTGGTGGACACCGATGCCACGAGCGTGCCAGCGGCCAGGCGCCGGACGTCGACCACGGGCGACGCGGCGGAGGTGCAGAGCAGCACGACGTCCGCGCCGTCAGCGGCCTCGTCGGCTGAGCCGACCAGATGGACGTCCGGACCGAGGGCGGCTGCGTCCTCGGCGGTGGCGGTGCGCGACCACACCCGGACCTGGTCGAAGCCGCGCACGGCGCGGGCGTGACGCAGGTGCGCCCGGCCGACGGGTC
Organism: Candidatus Nanopelagicales bacterium; assembly: GCA_044224785.1. GTDB lineage: Bacteria > Actinomycetota > Actinomycetes > S36-B12 > CAIYMF01 > Longivirga. Next base: position 23,162 of record JBGAJT010000005.1, read on the forward strand.
CGAGGCCGATGATCGCGAGGCGCCGCGCGTCAGGGCGGGCGAGCAGGTCCACGGCCAGCGCCGTCGTCGCGGCGGTCCGCTCGGTCGTGAGCGTCTGGGAGTCGACGAGCAGCAGCGGCTTGCCGGTGCGGGTGGAGAGCAGCAGCGTCCACGCCGTGACGACCGCGGGTCCGTCGGTCTGGGGGAGGTACGGCGAGACCTTCACCGCGTAGACGCCCTGGTCGGCCAGCACCGCCTGGTAGGCGATCACGTCGCCGCCGTCCGGGAGGTCGGTCACCACCTGCTGGGGCTGCACCGCGCGGCCCGCGGCGAGCTGCTCGAAGGCAGCACGGACGGCGGACTGGACCGCCGGCTCCGGCGGCGGAGCCGGGCTGATCACCGGTACTGTTGGAGTGCGCACGATGAGCAACATAATGCGCACGCCTGGAGGAGGCAAGGTGGACGGCGGTGCAACGGCAGGAGCCACGGAGGCGTTCGTCGCCCACGTCGGCGCGGAGGTCAGGCGCCGGCGCAAGCGGCACGACCTGACCGTCCAGCAGCTGGCCGACGCGTCGGGGGTGAGCCGCCGCATGCTCACCCTCATCGAGCAGGGGCAGGCCAACCCCAGCCTCGTCACCATCGACAAGATCGCACGAGCACTCGGGACCGACTTCGCCTCGCTGGCCAGCGACAGCCGGCCCCACCCGGTCGCCGTCCACGCGCCCGGGGCCGCGGCCGGGGTGTGGTCGTCCCCTGCCGGCAGCCACGCGGGCCTGCAGGTCGCCACCCAGGCGCAGCCGGCCGCCGAGCTGTGGGACTGGCTCCTGCAGCCCGGTGATCGGTACGACGCTCAGCCGGACGCGCCCGGGTCCGAGGAGCTGTTCCTCGTCATCGACGGCACGCTCACCTTGGAGGTCCAGGGCATGGACGCCGTCGAGATCCGCGCCGGGGGCTCCGCCAGGCTCGCCAGCGACCGCACGTACGCCTACGTCAACCGCGGCCGACGACCCGCTCGATTCGTTCGCGTCGTCCGACTCGCCTAGCCCGCGGTCGCCGTCCTTCGACCTGCCGGCCGGACTCGCGGCGAGCGTCCGAGGGCGACCAGGATCGGCGCGGCCGGGAGCTTCGCCGTGCTCATGCGGGATTGCCGCGGATGCCTCTCGCGAGCGAGTGACGGGATCCGTCACGTGGGGGGCGGTGAGCGGGTGACGGGATCCGTCACGTGGGCGGCGCGCGGTGGGCGCGGCGCTGCGCGCCGGAGGGACCGGTCGCGCCGGGGGTTCCTCCCGATTCCGCGCGACCCGCACTCGAGACGGACGAAGCCCCGGCCCTGCGGGCCGGGGCTTCGTGCGGGTCGAGAGCGGGTGACGGGAATCGAACCCGCACTGTCAGCTTGGGAAGCTGATGTTCTGCCATTGAACTACACCCGCGAGGTGTCGCCGTCGGCCGTGCGGCCTCGGGCTCGCGCCATGATAGTCGGCCCCGCGGGCCCGGTGCCGACGGCCCGTTGATGTGTGCTCAGGCGCGGGTAGAGCGGCGCGTCGACACATATCAACGGGCTGTCGGGCATCAGCGGCGGGGAGCGGGTCAGCGGCGGCGGGGGTCGTCCTTCGCGCGTCGTCGGCGTAGCCCGCCTGCTCGCTCGGAGCGGGCGACGACGGAGTCCTGGAAGGCGAGCGTCGCCCAGCCGGCGAGAGCCATGCCGGTGATGTTGATGACGAGCTGCAGGGCGCTGCCGCGGAACTCCAGCCAGTCGGCGAACGCGATCGCGACCGCAGCGTTGGCCGCCGCCGGGATCGTCGTCACCGAGATGAAGACGCCGGCCAGGCCGCCGGTCTTGGCCGACGTCAGCGACAGGACGCCGGCGACGCCCGCGATGAGCGAGACGACGAACGACCACTTGTCGGGCTTGTAGATGAACGTGGTCCCCGGTCGCGGTCGGGCGAGGTCGCCGATGTCGATCCAGCCCGCGACCGCGGCGAGGAACGTGGCGAACGTGGTGATCGCCATCGCGATCGCGAAGCCGATGATCAGGGTGCGCAGCGCCTGGGTGAGCAGGAACCGGCGTCGACGTACGAGGGCCACGCCGAGCGCGGCGATCGCGCCGAACTCCGGGCCGAGGACCATCGCGCCGATCACGAGGATCTGCGAGTCGAGCTTGATCGCGATGGCGGCGATGAGCGTCGCCATCGTCATGAACGCGACGTAGGTCCAGGTGAGCTCGCTGTCGGTGTAGGCGCGCTGGGTGACTTCGGGCCACACGACCGAGTCGGCGCCCGCGCCCGGTGCCGCGAGCATCTGGTCGTACGCCGGTTGCGAGACCCACGTCGCGACCGGCTCGACGCGCACGGTCCCCTCGTGGTGCACGCCGGTCTCGAACAGCCGGTCGAGCACCGCCTGCGACGCCTCGCGCGGGACGTCGAACTCGACGACGTCGCCGACGGGTCGTTCGAGCACCCCCGACGCGACCGACACCGACGTCACGTACGGGTCGGCGCGCAGGACCTCGAGCAGGGAGCCGGTGGTGGCGGCCGGGGAGGCGATCTCGACGTGCAGCATGCGCCGATCGTCGCGCACCCCCCGCCCCCTGACCCGCTGAAGGTGCCCTGAAGTGCGCTAGAAGCAGTTGCGGCGCCCCCGAGCCGCAGACGGCGTGCAGAGCCGAGTCCAACCTTGGGGCGGTTGAAGTGCTTAGAGCGCAGTTCAGGGCACCTTCACCCCGATCTCGGGATCGGGGGGGGTCAGCGGGGGGTCGTCAGGGTCCAGGGTTCGGGGATGGTGACGTCGAGGTCGCTGCCGGAGGTGAGGGTGAGGGTGACGACCGACGCGTATGGGTACGCCGTGCCCCCGGGCGGGTCCTGGTCGGCGACCGCGCCGACGGCGAGGTCCTGGTCGGGCGGCGCGGTCTGGTCGGCGAGGCGCACGCGGTAGCCGGCGCGCAGCAGCGCGGTGATCGCGGCGTCGCGGTCGAGGCCGCGCACGTCCGGCACCGGCGGCGTGAGACCGGTGAGCGCCGTCGTCGCCGGCGCGGGGAACGCCTCGACCCGCAGCTTCGCGTGCAGCGACGTCATCACCGACCGCCAGATCGGCCCGGCGATCGAGCGGCCGTAGACCGTCCCGAACCGCTGCCCGTACGCCGTCACGTTCTTGAGCGGGTAGCGCTGGCCGCCGCGCGGGTCGCCGATCCACACCGCGGTCGCGTACTGCCGGGTGAAGCCGCTGAACCAGGTCGCGGCGGAGTCGTTCGTCGTGCCCGTCTTGCCCGCGGCCGGACGCTTGCCGAGGTCGAGGCCCGCACCCGTGCCGCCGCGACCGAAGACGCCGCGCATCACGTCGGTGACGGCGGCCGCGACGTACGGCGTGAGCGCCCGTCGGCAGGCCGCGGTGGGGACCGGCAGCTTCGTACCGTGCCGGTCGGTCATCGACGTGATCGCGATCGGGCGGCACGCGATGCCGCCGCTCGCGAAGGTCGCGTAGACCGACGCCATCTCGACCGGCGACACCTCGTACGTCCCCAGCGTCAGCGACGCGTCGCGCGCGGTGATGGCCCGCTTCCCCTTGCGCGGCAGGCTCGTGATGCCCAGGCGCCCGGCCATGTCGGCGACCGGGAGGACGCCGTACTTCTCCTCGAGCTGCACGTACCAGGTGTTCACCGACCGGGCGGTGGCGGCGTACGCGTCGAGGCGTCCGTTGTTGCGGTCGTTGTCGTTGTGGAACCCGCCCTTGGGGTAGTTCATCGCGGCCGGCTTGTAGCCGTCAGGGGTGTCGAACTTCGTACGCAGGTCGAAGCCCCGTTCGAGCGCCGTCGCCAGCGTGATCGGCTTGAAGTTCGAGCCCGGCTGGTACGCCGCGAGCACGGGCAGCACGAGCTGCGTCTGCCCCTTCGCCGCGTCGCGGCCCCACCGCCGGTTCGTCGCGATCGCCACGACCTCACCGGTTCCCGGCCGTACGACCGCGAGGCCCGTCGCGACCCGGTTCGTGCGCGCGAGCGCCTGGTCGGCGGCAGCCTGCGCCGCGGCCATCGCGGTGCGGTTCAGCGTCGTACGGATGGTGAGACCGCCGCGGTAGAGCAGCTCGGCGCGCGCCTCGGGGGTGGCGCCGAAGGTCTTGTCGTTGGTGATGGTCGAGAGCACCCACTGGCAGAAGAACGGGTACGCCGAGGCGCCGCAGCCCTGCTTCGGGTCGGTGAGCTTCAGCGTCACCTTCGTCGCGACGGCCTCGTCGTGCTCGGCCTTCGTGATGCGCCCGGTCGAGAGCATCCGGGCGAGCACGACGTCGCGCCGCACCTGCGACGGCCCGGGGTTGTCGACGGGGTTGTAGTTGGTGGGCGACTTGAGGATCCCGATGAGCATCGCGGCCTGCGCGATCGTGAGGTCCTTCGCCGGCACGCCGAAGTAGTGCAGCGCCGCGGCGCCGATGCCGTAGGCGCCGTCGCCGAAGTTCACGGTGTTGAGGTAGCGCTCGAGGATCTGGTCCTTGGTGAGCACCTTCTCCGCGGCGACGGCGAGCCGCAGCTCCTTGATCTTGCGCGAGAGCGACGCCTCGGTGACCGCGACCGCCTGGTCGGTGGTGCGCGCCTCGGACAGCAGCAGGTTCTTCACGTACTGCTGGGTGATGCCCGAACCGCCCTGCCGCGTGCCCGACGACGTGCGCAGCACGGCGCGCGCGAGGCCGGTGAGGTCGACGGCGCCGTGCTGGTAGTAGCGGTCGTCCTCGGTCGCGAGCAGCGCGTCGACGGCGTGCGGCGAGACCCGGTCGAGCGACAGCGGCACGCGGTTCTGCCCGTAGAAGTAGGCGTAGGGCTTGCCGGCGTCGTCGACGAGCACCGAGCGCTGCGGGAGCTCGGCCTGCAGCGGCAGCTCGGAGGGCAGGTCCTCCCACGCGTAGACCGCCTGGCGCGCCGCGAACGACGGGGGCAGCACGGCCGGGATGGCGAGCGCCGCGACCACCGCGCCGGCCACGGCCGACCAGAGCACGAGGCGCGGGAAGCGCGACAGCCGCCGCGCCCGGCCGCTGACCGGGGCAGGCACGGACGAGGGCAGACCGCCGGGGAACAGGTCGTCGAGACCTGCTCCGCTGCTGTCGCCCGCGTGTCGCGCGCTCACCCGTGACCTGCTTCCGTGGGACCTTCCGTCACCATGATGGAGGGCAGGTCGGGAACGCCTGCCGAAGCGGAGCCGTCGGAGTGTTGACGGATCCAGGCCGACGAAGGGGGCGAGCACCGGTGGGACGCCACGCGGCACCGCCTCCGTCCTCCGTAGCGAACCGTCCGGTCCCCGGTCGGAGGACGAGCACGGCCACCGCGGGGTTCCTCGTGGCCGGTGCTGGGCTCGCGCTCGCGGGAGCCACCGTGCTCGGTCTCACTGCCACCGGGATCACGCTGACGCCGCGCGCCCCGGTGGCCGCCGTCGCGCAGCCGACGCCCACCCCGTCCGTGCAGACGGTCGCCGTCACCGACAGCCCCGCGCAGAAGGCGCTCGCCGCGACCCTCGTCCCCGCACCGGCACCCGGATGGGTGAGCGCGAGCGATCTCGCGTGGACCGGGGGCACGCCCTTCGACCAGACGTGCGGCCACCCGAAGGCCGGAGCCGCGCTGTCGGCCACCCGGATCTACGGCGTCGGCAAGCAGCAGCTCGTGGCCACAGCATCGGCGTACGCCGCGGGCTCCGGGGCCGTCGCGTTCACCCAGTGGGCCGAGCTGCTCGGGCGCTGCGGCGGACCGGTGTCGCGCACCGCCGCCAGCATCGGCGCCGTCGCCGCGGGCTCGCGCACCGCCGCGACCGCAACGGCTGCCGACGCGTTCGTCGCCTGGATCAAGCCGACGGCCGGACGTCCCGGGGCGTCCGCCCTGTTCTGGCGCCGCGGCGACGTCATCGCGGTGCTCGCGACCCCGTCGGTGAAGCCGACCGGGCTCTCGGCCGCGGCGATCGGTCTCGACCGCGTCCTCCTCGCGGCGCGGGTCGCGCGGAGCGCCGCTCTCGACGACGCGCTCGGGCGTGCGGCCGCGGACCGCGGGCGGGCGACCGGCGACGACCGCGTGAGCGAGTGCGTCGAGCTCGCACGGCGCGGCGACCCCGAGCGCGGCATCGCCGACCCGCCGGCGGTCGACGACGACGCGCTCGCGATCCTCACCGAGAGGAAGAACCTGCGACTGCTGGT